>JBJMQJ010000202.1:0-9069 GCA_045802765.1 Myxococcales bacterium | reverse complement strand
CGCATGTCCGCCGACGTCGCCATGGCGCGCAGCCGCGCCGCGTTGCTCCGCGCCCTCCGGGGAGCCCTGGACGCGCGCGCTTACCTGGAGGTGGAAACGCCCATCGCGGTGCCGGTCGCCGGACAGGAGCCGCACCTGCGGCCGTTCGAGACTTCCTTCACTCCGGATCTTCCCGTGCCTCCCGGCGGAGTGACGGGCAGGCGGCGCCTCCATCTGCAGACGAGCCCCGAGTACGCGATGAAGCGGCTGCTCGCGCGCGGCTTCGGGCGCATCTGGCAGATCGCGCGCGTCTTCCGCGACGGCGAGATGTCGCGCTCGCACAATCCCGAGTTCACGCTCCTGGAGCTCTACGCGGCGCCCGGCGACGCGGACGCCGTCATGGCCGACCTCGAGCAGCTCCTCGCGGAAGTCGCGCGCGCGCTGCGCGGGTCGCCCTCGGCGCCTGCGCGCGAGGGGCACGGCCGCGGCGCGAAGGGAGCGCCGCTCGACTTGACGCCGCCGTTCGAGCGGCTCACCTGCCGCGAGGCCTTCCTCCGCCACGCCGGGTTCGATCCGCTGCCGCTCGACGCCGAGGCGCTGGCGCAGGCGTCGCGCACCATCGGCGTCCGGCCGGCGCCCGGCTCGACGTGGGACGACCTCTTCAGCCAGGTGCTCCTCGAGCGCATCGAGCCGGCGCTGGGGCTGTCGCGGCCGACCTACCTCACCGGCTATCCAGCCTCGCAGGCTGCGCTGGCGCGCCTCTTCCCCGACGACCCTCGCGTCGCGCAGCGCTTCGAGCTGTACGCCGCCGGGCTCGAGCTCGCCAACGGATTCAGCGAGCTGAACGATCCCTCCGAGCAGCGCCGCAGGCTCGAGGCCGAGCAGCGCGAGCGCGCGCGGCTGGGCCGCGACGTCTTCCCGATCGACGAGCGCTTCCTCTCCGCGCTGCCCGCGATGCCCGACGCCGGCGGCGTCGCGGTCGGCGTCGACCGGCTCCTCATGCTGCTCACGGGCGCGAAACAGATCGCCGACGTCGTGTGCTTTCCGGCCGCGGAAGAGTACCCGCACGCGAGGCGTGGGTGATCGGGCGCGCGCTGCGCACCTTCCTCGGCGTGCCCCTCATCGCGCTCGCCGTGATCCCGTTCGGGCTCGCCATCGGCCTCGCCGGCGAAGGCGAGCGGTCCGAGCGCTTCTTGCGCGGCTGGTGCCGGCTGGTGCTCTTCGTCGCCGGGGTACGCCTGGTGGCGCGCGTGCACGCGCTCGACCGATCGCGCAGCTACGTGTTCGTCTCGAACCACACGAGCAACATCGACGTCCCCGCCATCGTCTCCGTCTCGCCCGAGCCGCTGCGCTTCATCGCCAAGCAGGAGCTGGGCAGGATCCCGCTGTTCGGATGGGCGGCGAGGCGGATGGGCCACGTGTTCATCGACCGGCGCGACTCGCACGGCGCGGCCAAGACGATCGGAGAGCGGATCGCGCGCGGGCTGCGCGGCGTGGGCCTCTTCTTCTTCGCCGAGGGGACGCGCTCGACCACCGACGGTCTCTTGCCGTTCAAGAAGGGCGCCGCCGTGGCCGCTCTGGGCACCGGCCTCGATTGCGTGCCCATCGGCATCGCCGGAGCGCGCGAGGTGCTCGCGCCGAAGGGCTTCTCGCTCTTCCGGCCCGGTCCCATCGCGGTGGTGTTCGGCGCGCCGGTTCCCGTCGCGGGACACACGATGGAGGATCGCGACCGGCTGGTGGCCGAGCAGCGCACGGCGGTCGAGGCCTGCGTGCGCGAAGCGCGCGAGATCCTCGAAAAGGAGCGGCTCCGCACCGCGTGATAGACTCGGCTTCGTGGCCGACGCCGACGCTGCCCTGGTGCACGGGGCCCTCGCCGGCCTGGGTCGCGCGCTCGCGCGCATCTCCGGCGACGAACGCTCTCCGGTCGAACAGGCTTCGTCGCTCGAGCCGGCGCTCGCCGCGTTGCGGAATGCCGTGGAGAAGTACGGGACGCTCACGGTGGCGGTCGAGCCGGGGGCGCTGCGCTTCGAGGGCGAGCGGGTGTACGCCGACGAGCTGGGCGCGGCCGGCTTCTGCTCGCGCCTGTACCGCGACGGCATCCGCGCGCTGACCTTCGGCCGCGGCCTGATGATGCCCGACCTGCTCGCCTTCGCGCTTGCCGCCGTGCCCGCCGGCCGGGAAGGCGAGAGCGACGCGGCCCTCGAGCTGTGGAAGGCCGACCTGGGGAGCATCCAGTACGCCCCCGCGCGCGGCGATCGGCTGGACGGCTCCCATCCAGCCGCCGCCGCGTTCGCGCAGGAGGTCGAGCAGCTCGCCGCGCGCGCCACCGACGCCGTCGAGTACGTGGACGCCGACGCCGCGCTGCTCGACCGGACGCAGCCGCCTCCCTTGTGGTCGGAAGAGCAGCACCGCAAGAACGACCCGCAGAGCTGGAGCGAGGTGGCGCGCCGCGCGGCGCTCACCATCGAGCGCATCGTCGAGGAGGACCTGGCCGGCTGGGACCTCGAGGCGCTGCAGGAGTCGTTCGGCCGCGTGCTCGACGAGATGGCGCGCCGAACCGAGGTGCCGGCGCTGGTCGCCGCGCTTCACGGCGTCGCGCGCATGGGAGGCGCGCATGCGCCGTCGTTCCGCGCCTTCGTGGGGCGAAGGCTCGCCGACGTTCCGCGGCTGCGCCGGGCCGCCGAGCTGGCCACGGCGCCGGTGAAGGCGGCTGCGCAGCTCCTCCCCGCCTGGACCGCGCTCTTGCCGGAGGACGCGGGACCTTCGTTGATCGCGGCGCTGCGCGACGCGCGCGAAGATGTCGCTCCGATGTTGGCCGAGGCGGCGGCGCGCCGATGCAACTCGTGTCCGGACGATGTGGCCGAGGTGTTGCGCGAGGGGCCTTCCGCCGCGGCCCTGGCCGCCCTGGCCGCGCTGCCCGGCGGCGACCGCGCCCGGATGGCCGTCGAGGCGCTCGATCACCCGGATGCCGAGGTCCGGCGTCAGGCCGTGCCGCTGCTCGCCTCCGATGCGGCGCTCGCGCTGGAGCGGCTCGCGCCGCTGCTCGACGATCCCATGCTGCGCGTCCCTGCCGCCGAGGCCCTCTCGTCGTCCGGGGCGCCGGCGGCCGAGGCGGCGGCGGCCATCGTCGAGCGCCTGTCCTCGTCGAAGCTAGGCGACGAGGATCTCGGCGCGCTGTACCGCGCACTCGGGCGCCTCGGCGGGCCGGCGGCGCGGGCATTCCTTTCCGAGCGGCTCGCCCGGCCCGCCAAGGGTTTCTTGAAGCGGCGGCGCTCCGAGCAGGAGCAGCTCTTCGCCGTCGAGGCCCTGGCGGCGGACGGATCGATGAGCGCGCTGCGCCTGCTGGAGGAAGCCGCCGACCCGAAGCGCGGGCACGCCCCGGCGGTCTGCGCGGCCTGCTCCGCCGCGGTCGAGCGGCTCCGTTCGCGCAGGCAAGTGCGCGAGGGCGACCGATGAAGAGCCCGGGGCCGCGGCCGCCGCCGCCGCCGGTCGACGTCCTCCCCGAGACGGAAGCGACCCGCGAGCAGCGGCAGCACATCGGCGAGAAGGCGCTGGTCGCCCTGTGCAGCGTGCTGCGCAACGCGCGCAGCTACAGCTGGGAGCACGACGTCTTCGCCGCGCAGCTCGATGCGGTCCAGCACGCCATGCTCGACCTGCTCGGGAGCGACGGCACCTTCGAGCTGGATCTCGCGGGAGACGCCTTCCACGTCAACGGACAGCCGATCCGGTTGCAGCCCGACGCGGTCCCGCTGGCGGCCGCGCTGCGCACCGAGCTGCGCCACCGCGGCATCACCGGGTTGCGCGCCTCGCTGGCTCCGCCGAAGACCGACCTGCGGCTGCTCCTGCGCCTGTTCCGGCCGGCGCCTCCTCCGCGACTCGACGATCGCGGCGATCCGGCGCGGCCGTTCGCCGTGCTGCGCCTCAGGGTCGGGCCAGAGGCTGCCTCCGCTGGCCTGACCGAGCGGACCGCCCGGTTGGCCGAGGCGTACGCGGCCGCGGCGGCGTTCGTGAACCAGACCATCCACCAGCTCCGGATGGGCGCGCCTCCGCTGCCGGTCCGGACCGCGGGCCGCATCGTGCAGGACCTGGTGGACTTGCAGCGCTCGATGCCCATGCGGTTCCTTGCCCTCGCGCGCGTCAAGGTCGGCGAGGGCGACCGCTACTGGGGCGTGCACGCCGCGAACGTGGCGGTGCTCGCCATCACCTTCGGCTCGCGCCTGGGGTTGTCCAAGAGGCGGCGGCACGATCTGGGGATGGCCGCGCTGTTCCACGACGTCGGAATGGCCGCGATACCCAAGACGGTGCTGCAGAAGTCCGGCAAGCTGGACGAGAAAGGCCTGCGCGCGGTCAAGGCGAGCCCGCTGCTCTCGGCGCGCGCCATCCTGCGGGAGGGCGACGTGTCCTCGGCGGCGCTGGAGCGGGCGCAGGGCGCGTACGAGTGCCATCTCGACCTCGTGCCGCGCGAGGGTCCGGTACCCGAGATCGGACTCCCCGGGCGCATCCTCGCCATCTGCGAGTCCTTCGACGCGCTCACCACCACCCGGCCGTTCCGCGCCGCGCACGGCCTGCGCGAGGCGACCGGGATCATGACCAGCGAGCAGCTCTTCCGCTTCGATCCGCAGCTCGTCGACCTGTTCGTCGGCGTGGTGGCGCGGATGCTCGCCGCTACAGCGCCCGCAGGATGAGGGCCTTGAGATACCGGGTCTCGGGAACGCCGAGCAGCGTCGGGTGATCGCGGGCCGCTCCGCGCCGCTCGATCACCTGGACGGAACGTCCCGCGTCGGCCGCCGCCCCCAGCACGGTGCGCTCGAACGCGGCCTCGTCGATGTGGAACGAGCAGCTCGCGGTCACCAGCACGCCCCCCGCCGAGAGCAGGTGGAAGGCGCGCAGGTTGATCTCCTTGTACCCGCGCAGCGCCGCGGCGAGCGAGGCCTTGCTCTTCGCGAAGGCGGGCGGGTCGAGGACGATGGTGTCGTAGACCTGTCCCTCGTCGGCCTGGTCGCGCAGCAGGTCGAAGGCGTTGGCGACCTGGAAGGTGACGTTCGCGGCGCCGTTGCGCTCGGCGGTGCGCCGCCCCTCCTCGGCGGCGCGCTCGCTGATGTCCACCGCGGTGACGCTCTCGGCGCGTCGGGCGAGCTGCAGCGCGAAGGCGCCGCCATAGGTGAAGCAGTCCAGGGCGCGGCCGCGCGCGTACCGGCCCGCCTCGACGCGGTTCTCCGCCTGGTCGAGGAAGGCGCCCGTCTTCTGCCCTTCGAGGAGATCGGCGACGAGCTTCACCTCGCCTTCCAGGAACTCTACCGGGCCCGGGTCCGCGCCACGCAGGAGGCCCTTGCGCGCGGGCAACCCTTCGTGCGCGCGCACCTTCACGTCGTTGCGCTCGACGATGGCCCGAGGCTTCCACAGACCCTGCAAAAGGTCGGCGAACAGCTCGCGGCGCGCATCCGTTGCCTCGATGAGGGTCTGCACCACCAGGCAGTCGGCGTAGCGATCCACCACCAGGCCGGGCAACAGGTCGGCCTCGCCGTGCACCACGCGGCCCGCGTGGCGCAGGTCCGGATCGGGGGCGGAGGCCTCCCGCAGCGCCCTGGCTTGCGCCAGGCGCCGGGCGAAGAATGCCTCGTCGATCGGTTCGTCCTCGCGCGTGAGGAGCCGGACGGAGATCTGGCTCTGCTTGCCGTAGAACGCCTTGCCGACGAACCATCCGCGGTCGTCGACCAGCCGGACCACCTCCCCGCCCTTCAGCTCGGACGGGGCGCGCAGGTCGGCGCGGTACACCCAGACGTGCCCGGTGCGGAGCCGCTCGAGCCCGCGCCGCGAGAGCGCCACCTCCGGTTCGCCGTCGCTCTTGCGGGCGATGCGCGCGCTCGCGGGCCGGGTGGCGCTCCGGGAAGGCATGGCGCGACTCTATAGCGCGTTTTGTGTACGCTCCGGGCCTTCGAGAGGAGCGACCACATGCTCGCGCTTGCCCTGCTCGCCGCCGCCGCATCGACCACCGACGCCTATCTCGACCAGACCCGCGCCCGCTGGGAGGGCGTGTCGCGCCAGCTCTGGGAGTACGCCGAAACCGGTCTCCACGAGGACAGGTCGGCGGCGGCCATCGAGGAGCTGCTCCAGAAGGAAGGCTTCAAGATCGAGCGCAACGTGGCCGGGATGCCGACCGCGTTCATCGCCACGGCCGGCAGCGGCGCGCCGGTGGTCGCCATCATGGCGGAGTACGACGCGCTCCCGGGGCTGTCGCAGAAGCCTGGCGAGGCGAGGAAGGACCCGGAGAAGGAGGGCGCACCGGGCCACGGATGCGGGCACAACCTGCTGGGGACCTCGGCGGTGGCCGCGGGCGTCGCCGCGAACCGCGCGCGCATGGAGCAGAAGCTCCCGGGGACCATCCAGATCTTCGGCACGCCCGCCGAGGAGCTCTTGCTCGGCAAGGTGTTCATGCTCAAGGCGGGCGCGTTCGAAAAGACCGACGTGGTGCTCTCGTGGCACCCGGAGGCCGCGAACCAGGTGGTCACCCGGCCGCGGCTCGCGCTCACCGCGACGGAAGTGGAGTTCTACGGGAAGACGGCGCACGCGGCCGCATCGCCGTGGCTGGGTCGCAGCGCGCTCGACGCGATGGAGCTGTTCGACCTCGCGATGGCGCTGATGCGCGAGCACGTCCAGCCCACCGCGCGCATCCACCGCGTGATCAAGGACGGCGGCAAGGTCCCCAACATCATCCCCGACTACGCCAAGATCCAGACCTGGCTGCGCGACCAGACCGGCACCGCGGTCGACGAGCTGCTCGCGCGCATGCGCAAGGCGGCCGACGGGGCGGCGCTCGCCACCGAGACGCGCGCCAAGGTGACGCTGCTCGCCTCGACGCGCGACCCGCTCAACAATCAGGTGCTCGGCCGCGTGATGCAGAAGGAGATGGATCGCATCGGCCCGCCCAAGTTCGACGAGAAGGACCAGACCTTCGCCAAGGCGCTGCAGAAGGAGGTCGGCGTCGATCAGGCGGGCCTGGCGACGGAGGTGGTCCCCTTCGGTCCGAACCACGGCGGCACCGCCTCGTCCGATCTCGGCGAAGTGAGCGCTGCCGTCCCGCTCGCCGAGCTGAACATCGTGGCTCGCCCCATCGGCACCGCCGCGCACCACTGGGGCCAGACCGCCTGCGCCGCGCACCCGGTGGGCCTCAAGGGCATGCTGGTCGCGGCCAAGGTGCTGGGCGGGTCGATGGTGGATCTCCTCTCCGACCCGAAGGAGGTCGCCGCCGCGAAGGAAGAGTTCCAGAAGGCGACCAAGGGGAAGCCGTACCAGAGTCCCCTCGCGCAGGACGCGAAGCCGGTCGTGTACTGAACGCGGTGCAGGTCCGCATCGTCACCGGGACGCGTGGCGCGGCGGCGGCGACCGGAGACGTCGTCATCATCGACGTCATCCGCGCGTTCACGACCGCCGCTTACGCGTTCGCCGCTGGTATCGACGAGATCGAGCTCGTGGCGACGGTGGAAGAGGCGTTGTCGCGCCCCGGTTTCAGGATGGGCGAGGTGGGTGGCCGTCCCGTTCCCGGGTTCGACCACGGCAATTCTCCGAGCCAGCTCGTTGGCCGGGCTCTGTCCGGCCGCGCGGTGCAGCGCACGAGCAGCGGCACGCAAGGGGTCGTCCTGGCGAAGTCGGCGGCGACCCTGTGGCTCGGCAGCCTGGTCGTCGCGTCTGCCACGGCACGCGCTTTGGCGAGGTCCTCCGACGTGAGCCTGGTCGCCATGGGCGGGCGCGGTGAACCTGCGGAAGAGGAGGACATGGCCGCGGCGATCTACATCTCGGCCCTGCTCCACGGCAAACCACCGCCGCGGGAGAACGTCCTCGCAATGGTCCGAGGCAGCCGTGCGGCGGCGCTGCACGCCGCGGATTCGCCGGATCGCCCACGCGCCGACATCGATTGCTGTTGCGCCGTCGACGCGTTCGATTTCGCGATGAAGGTGGACCGCGCCGACGGCCTGCTGCTCGCGCATGTGACGCGATGACATCAGGCGAGGCGGGTTGCCCGCGGGATCCAGGGGCTCTCGATTCGCATCGCGCGGGCCGTGAATCGCGCCGTCGAACGCCACGGGAAGGTGTGGGGGAGGCGCCAAAAGACCGACGCTCCCCGCCGTCCAGAGCGTCAGAAGCCCGTCGGCTCCTGATGTAATTGCCTCGTGATTCCAGGGGCTACGGCTTGGCATCGCGCTCGCATTGAAAGCGGGCATGGCTACCCCGATGCAGAGCAGCGGAACGAGTGGAGTGGACAGGTCGCTCGTGCGAGGCGCTGTCCTCCTCGCGTCGCTCTTGGCGGTCCCCGCCGCCGCGACGGCTGGTTCGAAGTCGGGGTCCATGCGCATCGGGGCTCAGGTCGTCGCCTCGGTGCGCCTCGAGGCGAGCGCGACGCTCGATGGCAGGTTGGCGGTCGAGGTAAGGGCATTCGGTGGACAGGCCGGCCCTGTGCTGGTCCATCAGCGCAGCGGGCTGCCCATGCACCTACGCAGCGGCGCGCGGTTGCCGAACGGGAGCGACGCGCCTCTCTTCGTCGCCGGAAACGCGGAGCTCGCGTTCCGTCGCTCGGCCTCCCCGGCTGAGGTCGTGGTCACGCTGTTCTCCGATGGCCTTCCGCCGCGGAGCTGATCTCCCTGAACGACGGATCGAGCAGACCTGCTTCAGGCGGCCTGGCTCTGGCTGATCGGGAAGATCAACTGGAACACGGAGCCGCCGCCGGGCCGATCGAGGACCGCCGCGCTTCCCCCGTGCGCCGCCAGGGCGAGGCTGACGAGATAGAGGC
The DNA here is from genome assembly GCA_045802765.1 of Myxococcales bacterium. Classification (GTDB taxonomy): domain Bacteria; phylum Myxococcota; class Myxococcia; order Myxococcales; family 40CM-4-68-19; genus VBKO01. Next base: position 305 of record JBJMQJ010000202.1, on the reverse strand, counting down.
CGAGCCCGAAACCGCGGCGGTTGTCCCGGCGTCCTTCGACCGACCCGAACCTCTCGAACACGGTCTTCTTCGCGTCCTCGGGGACGCCGGGTCCGCGATCGGAAACGTCGATCCGCGCGCCGCGCGATTCGGCGAGGACGTTCACCTCCACGCGGTCGCCGGCGCGCGAATACTTGATGGCATTGGCGATGAGGTTCTCGACGCACCTGCGGGCCAGCTTCCGATCGACGGGCGCGACCGGATCGCCCGCGGCGGAGACCGAGAGCTCGATGTGGCGCGCCCGCGCCTCGCCTTGCAACGTCTCG
>JBJMQJ010000201.1:0-11076 GCA_045802765.1 Myxococcales bacterium | reverse complement strand
GGCGAGCTGGACTTTGATGGTGCCGAAGTCGCCCTCGATGACCTTGTTCGGTTGCGCATCAGCCATCGCTCATCCCCTCGTCTCCACGCGCTCGTCGGCGCACGCCCGGATCGCCGCCGAGAGCCACGCCATCGCCGCGGCGTCCGGCCCTCCGGCACCCGGACTGGTGAATCCGCGCAGCTTGCCCCCGCAGGTCAGCGCGGAGAACGGCAGCTCGACCAGGTAGAGGCCGGTGCGACGGGCGTCGCTGGAGCTGATCCAGAGCGTCAGGCCGAATCGCCTGGCGCGGAAGAGCAGCATCGTCCCGCGGACCTCGAATTCCGCGGTAAGCGGGCCGGCGAGCAGCAGCAGACGGTACGCCAGGGCGACGGCGACAGGCACCGTCCACGCCGCCCAGCCGGCGGAGGACCCCACCCCGAGGCGCGGCAGGGCGAGGGTCCAGAGGGCGAGCACCGCAATCAGCAAGAGGCCCAAAAAACGCCCTCGCGGTTCGATCGCTCGGTAGCGCCAGGTCGGGAAAGGACCGGCGACCGCTTCGATTCCAGGCGGAGCATGCAGTGGCGCGCGCGTCGCGGCCTCGGCAATCGCCTCGACGTCGCCCGCACCAGCTGACGGGGCCGCGCTCCCCGCGCCGGACAGGACCGACTCTAACCAACCGACCAGCTCGCGATCGATCCGCGTGCCTCCGCGGGCGAACAGCAGCTCGCCGGCGCCGGTCGACGTCACTGCCTCGGCCACGACGATGCGCCGCCCGACCCCCACGCGATAGACCCGAGCGCGCGATCCCGAGTCCCGGAGCGGCACCACCAGCGGATGGCGAGGCTCGGCCCGCGTGCCGATCTCGATGGCAGCGTCGCTGGCGCCCCGAACGGCGCGCAACAAGAGCCCGCGGCCTCGCCGGTCGAGGAGCACTGCCGCCAGCCAGCCGAGGCACGCAATCCAGAGCGCGGCGATGGAGAGCAGCACAAGGGGAGGCTGGCGCGCTCCGGGCGGAGACCGGACCACCCAGACCACCCCCAATGCGAACGGCGCAACCGCAACCAGAAGCAGCGCGATGGCGAAGGCGCGGTCCGCGCGCACCATCCTCGCCGTCGGCCACTCGAACGGCGGTGGTAGCGGGCTTGCGGCGCGCTCCGCCGGCGCTAGAGCTTGGACCATACCCAATCCATGACGCCCCGCTCGATGGTCGCGCTCCGCTTGAAAGCGCTGCCGTCGCCGTCGGGGTCGATGGTGCAGTTCACCGTCAGCTTGGTCCAGGTGACGTCGGGGACATAGGGCATGTCCAGTCGCAGCTTGATCTTCTTCACTTCGTTCCCGGCGAACTCGATGGTGCAGCCGGGCTGGTCGTCGCGGAGCGGAAGGTCTTGCCGCGCTCCCGCCATGGTCAGGTCTCCGCTGGCGTTGACGAAGCAAGACATCTTCGAAGCCTTGGTGAGGCCGGTTGGCTCGATCTCCACGTGGCTCACGTCCTGCTGCACGTCACCCTTGACCTTGACCGTGTAGATCGCCTCGGTCAGCGCTTCGATCTGCTTGTCGAGGTGGCCCTTGAACGCGCCGTACTTGTGCTCGAACGCGTGCATGCCGTACTCACAGTGGTCCGCCCAGGCCTCGAGCTCGGATTCGCCGGTGAAGAAGCCGGCGATGACACCGGCCGCGCCGACGATGAGCCCGAGAATCCCGAGCACGACTCCGGCCGGGGCGCCGGCGATGGTCGCGTCCGCGGTCAGCCCGGCCACCTCCATCGTGCCCGCGATGGCGATCAGGGAGCCGCCCACGGCCACCCCGATCTTCGCCGCCATCCCGGCATAGTTGCCCTTCTCCGCCTCCTCGTAAGCGTCCATCGAGCCGGTGACCGCGTCGGCCACTCCGGCGACCACGGCCAGCGGCGTGAGCTTCTTCGCGACCGATTCGCCGAGGAACCTGAGAAACGTCTTTCCCGCGCCGCCAGCGACTTGAGCCGCGTCGACCGCCTCGGCGGCGATCTCGACGACCTTGGGCGCGCCGTCCTCCGCGACCTCGCGGCCGAAGCGGACGAACTTCTTCGACAGCGAGGCCACCGTCTCGGAGGTGTCGAGCAATTCCGCCAGGGAGCCCACGGTGCCGATGGCGTTCTTGAAGGACGGATCCTGGACGAGGAGGTTCAGCTTGGCTGCGAAATTGAGGGCGGCGACGACCCGGCCGAACGCCTCCAGGCCCTTGCCGAACTTCTCCACCGCCTCGCCGCTCAGCAGCTTCGACGACCGCAGCACCGCGATCTCGCGGCGGTACACGACGGCCGCCGTCATCCCGCCGCGGACCTCGATCGCTTGCCGCGTGACCAGATCCGCGACACGCACGTTGAAGCGCACCGAGATGATCTGCGCGACGTACTCGACGGCCTTCTCGCGCTTCAGCCGCACGACCGTCCCCGCCGCTTCCGCCAAGGCATCGAGGACCGGTTCGATCACCTCGAACGGCTTCTTCACCGCTTCGACGGTCTCGCCGCTCTTCTCCGCGCCTTCCTTCGACAAGATCCAGGAGAGGATCCCCTCGCCGCTCTCGCTCAGCTCGCGCTCGATCCACGAGCCGCCGGTCAGCGACTCGCCCAGCCCCTGGACCAGCGCCGCACCCTCGCGTACGCCTTCCGCCCCCATGCTCTTGAGCTGCCGCTTCAGCTTGGGATCGTCGAGCACCTCGCGCAGGGCCTTGGCCTTCTCTTCGACGTTCGCGCGGATCTTGGCAGCCGTCTCCTGGTACTCCTGCTTGTCCTTTTCGATGGCATAGACGTCGATCCGCTTCTTGAACTTGTCGTTCTTCGCCAGGCCTTCGCACCACTGGGCGATGTAACGCTTGGCGGACTGATCCGGCTCCGCGCTCCACTTCACGAAGGCGTCGCGCGCGCCGAGGTAATACTTGTGCAGGATGCGCGCCTTGGGCAGGACGTCCTCGACGGCGACGAAGCGGTGCTTCTTCTTCGGCGAAGGCAGGTGGGCGGCGCCTTTGTTGGTGGCGGGATGGCCCATCAAGTCACTCCCCTTTCCGCCTCGGTCACGTCGACCTGGGCGATGACGTGACCTTCGACCTCGACCACCAGGTGCCCGGCAGGGACGATCATGCTCAGCATGCCGCGCTCGATCCGTCCTTCGACTTTCCTGCCGTCCTCGGCCGTCACCACGCACTTCTGCTCCGCGAGCGGCTTGCCGTCGGGGTCGACGAACTCCCATTCCACCTCCAGGCCCATCTGCAGCTGGGTCGACTGCGCCTGCTTTCCCTTGGCCGTCGCGGTGAAGGTGAACTCGGCGTCCTTCTTGGCGTCGTCGGGCACCGTCCAGATCGCCACGGCCTTGCCCGCCTGGACCGTCGCGGTCACCTTCGCCGAGGTGGAGCCCTTGATCTCGAACTGCACCTCCTCGTTCTCCAGGTCCCGGGCATTGACGTGCAACTCGACATTGTCCCCGCGGCGCGCCGCCAGCCCCGACCAGCCCGCATCGCCCAGCCCCGGCTCGAGCGCCTCCTCCTCGTCCTTCGTTCGCGCCTGGGGCCCGCCGCCATGCGGCGCGTCTCCCGGCCGCAGCGCGCCCAGTCCCTGCTGGTCGAACCAGGCCTTGACCTTGCCGTCGGGGATCAGCGCCTTCTCGACGCCGTCGCCCTTGGCCAGCTTGAAGGTGAAGCCGCCGTCGAGGAGCTGCCACGACCCCGCCGGATCGGGATCGAAACCGGGGTTGAGCGAAGCGCGCAGCTCCAGGCTGCACTTGTGGCCCTCCTGATCGAGGTAATTGGCAAAGAGCGTATCGTTCCAATCGGCGCTCCTGGGCGAGATCTGGCAGAGCTCGTGCAGCTCCTGCACTCCGACCAGGTTCACCTTGCCCTTCTCGTCGCTCCACTTGCCCCCGACCTGCTGCACGACCTGCTTGAGATAGTCGTAGCGGTCCACCGGCCCGGCCGGCAGCAGCGCGCCGCTGATCTTGCTGCCCGCCGGAGCATGGCCGGGATGCGCGGTGTGGTCGGTCTTCTTGCCCAGATCGTCGACGTGCGACCACCCCGCGAAGTGATCGGGCACCTCGGCGACGTGGACGATCTTCACCGCGCCGTTGCTCGAGCCGTGGTCAGGCAGCGGCCCCAGGACGCGCCCGCCGCCCAACCAGACGAAAGGGTGCTGCATGGCGTCCTGGTCGTGGTCGCCGGAGCCGAAGAAGGCCAGGTCGCCCGGCAGGATGTCGGCGGGAGGGGCAGCCTTGTCTCCGCCGATCACGTGGTACTGCATGGCTAGCGCGGGTCCGTCGGGCCACTCGTCGTCGTCCTTCAGGAGCCCCACGCGCTTGAGGCAGATGTCGACCAGCGAGGCGCCGTCCAGCCCCTCTTTCGGATCGTGCGAGCCCGCCTTCCAGGCGGTCCCGAGAAAGCCCATCGCGTGCCGCAAGAACTCGTCGCGCTTGCCGTCCGCCTGCGGCTGCGATTCCTGACCGTCGAACTCGGGGCTGGTCGGGATGGGATCTCCCGGCTGCTGCACCGTCAGCCCGATGCGTCCCGGCCGCGATCCGACGTGCAGCTTCACCGTGTGCGCGTCGACCGAGACGGGGGGAGGAAGCGGGTCTCCCGGCTTCTTCTTCGGCTTGGGAGGCGCGGCGGCTTGCTTCGGCGCCGCTCCTTTCGGCGCGGCCTGCTCCTTCTCGTGCGCCGGTACCTTCAGCTCGGGCATCGGCCCGCCGCCCATGCAGTCGCCCACCATCAGGCCCGCGTAGGCGATGATCTTGTACCAGTCGACGTACGGCCCCAGATCGTCGCGATTCTGCGGCTCGATGTTGAGGTGCACGCAGACGCCGCGGAACCGCGCCCGGTCGTCCGGTTTGCGGAACGCGCCGTACCGCTGCGGCTCGGGCAGCAGCTGCAGCGGGATGCCGTGCTTGTGGCCCAGCGCCCGCAGCAGCTTGCCCAGGCAGAGGTATTGCGACTCGGTCCAGGTCGCCCAGTAATTGGTGGAGCGGAACTTCAGCTCCCGGTACGCGTCCTTGTCGTCCTTGGTGCAGTAGAAGTTGCCGTACTCGTCGTGGAGCTCGCCGTTCTTCGTCTCGCGCAGCGCGCCGATGTTGTCGACCTCGATCCCGATGGAGTTCGTGTTCCACCACCTGGCGTGCCAGGCGACGAGCTCGGTATCCACCATGCGGTAGGCGTTGCCGTCGCGGCCGATCATGAAGTGGATGCCGCCGCCCCCGCTGCCCATCAAGCCGGAGAAGTGGCCGTACCCCGAAGTGTGGTGGAGCACGATGGAGGTCTTGGCCGTCTCCACCGGCTTGCAGAAGCTCTTCATCGGGTGGCCTTTGCGGGTGCACATCCGCACCACCAGCGGCTCGGACCCCGGCAGGCCCCATTTCTCCTCGACGAAAGTGACGTCCTCGCCGAGATCGCCGGTCGATCTGGCGGCCTTGGCCCAGCGCTCGTTGACCCTCCGCAGGAGCGGGACCTTGGCGCCTTTTCCGCCGCTCATGACGCCTTCTCCACCGGCGCCGCCCCCAGGATCTGATCGTAGGTGGCCGTCTTGCGCAGCTTCACCACCGCGCCCTCGGGCAGCGGCCCGAGCGGCGTGCTCGAAGGCACGAACGCGAGCAGCACGACGGGCTCGCCGTGGGCGTTGTGCAGCCCGAGCTTCCAGCGAGTCTCGTACGACATGCCGCAGATGTGGCCCCAGTCGAGCAGCTCGTTCTTCTCCAGCGATGACTCGACGATCTCCGGGTGGCCGCCCTTCGTCTTGCCGCTCGGGCCGTAGTCCTCCATCGAGCACACCACCGCGGCCCCGGTGCGCGCATTCACCAGCACGACGCGCAGGTTGTTCCCGTGCCGCGCGGCGCCGTGGTACGGCCACGTATGATCCTTCATCTTCATGGGGATCGACACGTACCAGCGCTCGCGCTCCTCGGCGCTGGGGCCGCGCACCACCGTCTGCAGGAAGCACTTCGACTTGTCGTGGCCGACGGAGTGGCAGACGCCGAGCGCCGAGTAGCAGCTCTGCGTCTCGATCTTGCCGTCCGCGATGGGAAGCTTCACCGCCTTCTTGCACAGCTCGTTCTTGGCGTACTGGCAGGAGAGCAGGTTCTTCTTGCGGATCTCCTCGGTGCAGCCCGTCTCCTTCCCTCGATCGATCACGTGCGTCTTGCAGTCCTGCGCGCAGACGCCGACCGTCATGCCGTTGTCGCGGAAGTACGCTTCCTCGGGCTTGGAGAAGATCCAGTCGGGCAGGTCGGGGTCGAGCGCCTTCCCCCGCTGCTTCTGCTGCTGGATCGCCACCGCCGCCGTCAGGTGTTCCTGGTCCTCGGTGGCGAGGTGCATCTCGCCCACGGTCCCGCCGATGTAGACCTCGTCGTTGCCGTCCGCGGCGAACCGCGCCGCGACCTCGCCCTTCAGCTGGGAGAGCTTGCGCGTCTTCGGCTCCTTGCCGTCCTTGGTGGTGAAGCGGTCGACGATCTCGCCCAGCTTCTGGCTCTTGCGGGAGATCTCGACGAAGCCGTGCACCTCCAGCGGAGCCTCGTCCTTGCCGGCGGACGGCGCCGGGGGCGGGCGCTCCTGCTGCTTCTTTCCGTCGTCGATCACGATCGACTGGTCGCGCAAGCTCTGCAGCTTGTCCCCCACCTTGACCTTGGCGTAGACCGGCCTCGGCTGCTCGAGCAGGTTGTGCTCCGTCGTCAGGGCGTGCGGGTCGAACGCGATGGCGAACCCGCCCTTGGCGACCTTGACCTTCTCGACGTGCAGGTCGTCGTCGTGCTCGGGCGCTCCCATCGCCAGGATGGCCGAGAAGGTGACCTCCAGCTCCGTTCCCTCGGCGACGTTCAGCGCGCGTCCGGCCAGCACTGGATGGTCGTTGATGTGCGCGGTGCGGAGCGACCACGAGGCGACGATCCTCGGCTCCTTCCCGTCGCCCTTCTGGTGATCGGCCGGCTCGGGAGCGACGTTTTCCTGCCCCTTGTCGATCGTCCACAGGTACCCGAGCTTGTCGCCCAGGAACGCCTGCACCGCCTCGAACTCGCCGTCCTCCTTGCGGAAGACGATGCGCTCGACGTCGACGGTCTTGCCCGCCGGGACGGTCCCGATCTTCTTCTCCGGCGCGAACGACTGGGCGTTCCACTTGGCGAAGAAGTCGAGCGTCTTTCCCTCCTTCACGCGCATGATCAGCCCCATGCGCGGGTCGGAGACGAGATCGTTGCCGTTGAAGGTCTGGTTGCCGGGCGCGTCGCCGGGCATCAGGTGGCGGGGCGCGTTGGTCTCGTTGACCACCGCCGTCAGCTTTCCCTTGTCGCCCACGACCGCCTGATCGACGGCGACCTCGATTTCCCTGTCACCCACCGCCGCGAACGGCAGCAGGAGCGCGCCGCCCGCGTCAGTGGTGCCCTCCTGAACCACCGCGCCGCCCACCTTGATCCGCACCTTCGCCTCCGCGACTGGACCCTTGGCGTCGCGGAGGAGCAGCGTGACGTCGTCGTGCGGGTGGAGCCGGTCGTCGGCCGGGATCTCCTTGGGGTCGTCGGCGTCGCGATTCATCGCGACATGCGCCATCAACCGAAGCGCAGTGACTGGATGGACGAAGGTGGCCTTGCCGTCGGCGGGGAAATCGTCGGCCCGGGCGAGGTCCTTCCAGAAGACGAACGGCTTGGCGTTCTTCTCGAACTCCTCGCGCTCGGCCTGGGTGTGTGACTTGTAGCGTTCCTGCGCGACGAGCTTGTCCGCGTCCAGCGCGAACTCGGCCACCCCCTTCACCGCCTGGTAGCGCGAGCGCCAGCAATCGGCGGGGGCACGGTAGAAGTGCCGGATCTCGCCCGGCGCGGGCACGCCCTCGGGGATCCGGGCGAGGGTCGTCTTCTTCGGATCGAGGGCGCCGAGCATCTTCCGGGTGTGCTCGACCGTGCCGCGCTCCTCGGACACGTCGAGCGCGGCCAGCTTCACGGCGTCCTTCGCCTCGTACTCCTTCTCGGGCAGGGACCCTCCGGGAAAGACGTCGGCCTTCGAGAACACCGACCAGTGCACGAGCGTCATGCCCAGATACGTGCCGGCGAGGCCCACCGGCTCGCCGGCCTCGACCGTCCAACGGCGCTTGCCGTCCTTCTTGTCGGCGTCGAGCACCGCCGTCTTCCCGTCCTTGAGCGCCGCGACGGCCGAGCTCTTCTTCGCCGCCTGCTCGAGGCTAAAGTCGGCCCAGGGGGACAGCTCGCGGATCTTCGCCGTCCCGTCCTGCGCGACTTTCACCCACTTGCCCCCGAGCTTCACGTACAGGCCGTGGTCCGCCAGCAGGCGATCCTCCTCCGGGTACACGCCGGAGCCGAGGAGCTGGTCGTGCTGGACGTTGGTGGGCGAGAACTTGCCCTTGTCCGCGTCCTTCCAGGTGGCCGCGGACTCCATCACCCGCCATTTCGGCTTCTCCTCGCCGCCACCCATCGCGTCGATGAGGAGGCGCCTCAGCCAGCCCGCCTTGGCGCGGTCCGGGTGCAGCGGTTCCTTCTGGAGGTGCACGAACAGGGAGTAGATCGACTTCCCGCCCTCGAGCGGGTGGCGCAGCAGCACGAATCCGGTGTCGCCCCACGGGTGCTCGCCCGGCCCCACGCCGATGCGCGCCGCCACCACCTCGCCGCGGGCAATCGCGCAGATGGACGTGCCGCGGTCGACGACCAGATGAGCGCCGCAGTGGAACAGGCCCTGCTCGCCGAGGGGAAACGAGCCGTTCATGCCCCGCTCGCTCGCGTGGTACAGCGAGGTCAGCGACTCCGCGCTCACCGACTGCGACTTGCCGATCTCGTACGGCAGGCTGGTGCCGCCCGACGCGGGAGGCACCGCGGCCTTGGGAGCGCTCTGGCCGGCCGGCTGCTTCGAGTCGCCGCCCGGATCGCGCTTCTCGCCGCTGCTCGCGCCGGTGCGGTCGAGCTTGTGAACGATCTCCTTGGCGTCGTCGACCTTCTGATCGAGCACGAACAAGTAGCGGCCGATCTTGTCCACCTCCATGTAGCTGAGGAGGCGCTTTCCCTCGAGCTTCGGGTACGGCTCGAGCAGCCGCGCGGCGCGCACCCAGTACTCGGAAAAGGACCACGCCTGCTTCTGCACCAGTTGCTGGTTCTGCTTCCGGATGAGGTCGACGTGCGGGCTGGTGGGATCATTGACGCGCAGCCAGAGATCGCCGCCGTCCTTCTTCCAGCCGGAGATGACGACGATGTGCCCGCCGTTCTTGCTGGACGAGAGCCGCGTGTAGATCACCACCGGGTTGTTCGCGTTCAGCGCGTCGAGAATTGGCTCGAACCGCTTCTGCACCGCGCCGCCGTCGGTTGCGATCGACTCGCCGGCCGACTTCTGCAAGAAGCCTTCCCGCACCTTCCAGCCCATCACCGCGAAGATCTGCGCAGGCGCGCACTTGCCTGCTTTGTTGACCGCGGCGATCTCGCCGTCGTGCGGTCCGCCCATCCAGCGCAGGTTGTCGGCGTACTTCCCGTTGGGTCCCACGCCCACGGGACCGGTCTTGTGCCCGATGTACTCGGAGGTCTTGTCCAGCGCCTTGCAGTAGTAGTCGTACGCCATCGCCGCGGCCGCGCGGCCGCACCAGAGGCCGCTCTGGGCCAGGCCGTTGTACTGGGGGAGGCGCGGGACGTCGAGCCAGCGGCCTTCGGTGCCGGACCGGTCCCAGTCCTCCATGTCGTTCGCGGCGCGCAGCTTGTCGTCCGGCGCGATGGGCAGGGGAGGCTTCATGCACACCCGCGGGGCGCGGAACGAAAGAAGACGCTGGCCGAACCCCCCGATCCATCATACCCGATTCGATCGCGTTTTTACAGCCCCCGCGCCCTGCGAGCCGCCGGCGTTGAAACAGGCGCGCTGTTCCTGTCGGTCCTGTGCGCGCGGAATCCATTTGCGAAGTATCGGAACGAATGACGGAAACAAACGCTTGGTGTAGCGTGGCGGCCCCGCCGGAAAGGCGGGAGGGGATTTCCACTCGAAGGGAGGGAATGAATGCGTCGAGCACGGTGGGTGTTGATTGCGTTCGTCCTGAGCGCCGGCGTCGCGCGCGCGGACGCGGAGAATCCAGCGGCGCACGGGAAGGCCACGTACGGGCTGGCTGGCTGTGGTCTCGGCTCGATGATCTTCGGCGATCAGAAGGGGGCGATCCAGATCCTGGCCGCGACCACGAACGGGACGTTCGGCTCGCAGACCTTCGGGATCAGCTCCGGCACCTCGAACTGCGTCGAGAACGGGTCCACTGCGCGCGGAGCCAGGACCTTCATCGAGGGCAACCGCGAGGCGCTGGCGAAAGACGCCGCCCGTGGAAGCGGCGAGACGATCGTGGCGCTGAGCGCCATGGCCGGCTGCAAGGACGCGAAGGCCGTCGGCGCCACGCTGCAGAAGCGCTTCGCCCAGCTCTTCCCGGGCGAGAAGACCCCGGTGGAGCAGGTCTCCGAGAACGTGATCAAGCACCTGCGCGCGGACAGTTCGCTCGCGTGCCAGAACATCGGTTAGGCTCGTGGCCCGGTCGAAGGGAGTCCCCAAGCTCCCTTCGACCTTCGTGCATGCACCGGGCCCGCGCAATCCTTCTCGCACTCGCTTTGTCGCCGCCTGCCTTCGGCGTTGCCGGAGAAGGCGCCGCTCCCGATCCGACGTACCTGCCCGAGCTGCTCGCGGCGGCCAGGAACAGCTCGCTGGCGACGGAGCGCGCGTGGCTCCGCTTGGGGCATTGGCGCAAACGGCTCCTGGGCGGCTGGGAAAGCGAGGCGGTCGGGCCGGGCCTGTTCCTCTCTCCGCAGGGTAAACGCGACCCGGCCGCGGAGCTCGAAGCGACGCTGAGCGGGTTCTTCGCTCCGGGAGACGGCGCGCCCCACGGTCCGAAGCTCGCCGATCCGTCCGCCGAGCACCCGCAATGCCGATTCCCCGCGCGATTCGCGTGGCTCGCGGCCGCAATCCCCATCGATCTCGCACGGCTACCGCCTCGAACGTGTCCGCGCTTCGACGCCTTCTGGAGAAGGGTCAGCGCCCGATCGGCTACGCTCGTCTTCTCCTCGTACTACCTGAACAACCCGGCCTCCGCGTTCGGCCACACCTTCCTCCGGCTCGGCAGGGAGGAAGTGGCAAGCGGCGGCG
>JBJMQJ010000200.1:0-18395 GCA_045802765.1 Myxococcales bacterium | reverse complement strand
GGATCTCCTTCGGCCGGGCGGCGCGCAGCAGGCGTGGATCGAAGCGCGCGGCGTCGCCCGCGGCCGAGGCGAATCGCCGCTTGAGCTCGGCGAGCCCGAGCAGCTGCCCGCGGTTGAAGGCGTCGACGATCAGCTCGCCGTCGTCGAGCGAGACCTTGCAGAGGAAGTGGCCCGGGAAGGAGACGCCGTCCACCTGCAAGCCGCAACGCCGTCCCACCTCCAGGTACACGAGCGAGAGGGTGATGGGGATGCCGCTCCGGCGATCGATCACCTCGTTCAGGAAGCTGTTGCGCGGATCGTAGTAGTCGCCCTGGTTGCCCGCGAAGCCCAGCTCGTGGAAGAGCACGGCGTTCAGCCGGCCTACGCGGCGTTCCGGCGATGCGCCGGCGGGCAGGCCGCGCAAGACCTGATGAGCGAACTCGTCCAAGGCGCGGAGGTAGCGCGCCTCGTCGAGGTGAGGGTACTCCTCGCGCGCGATGGCCAGCGCGGCTCGCGCGAGGTCGATCGGCTCGCGCGCAGCCAGCCGCGAAAGCTCCCTGCGCGAGGCGGCGGACGGGTCCACCGGGTCATTGTACGCCCGGAACGCATCGGATGACCTTCGGACCGCGAAAAAGCACGGGCGAGGCCGAACACGGCGGCGACTAGAACGCTTCTTCGATGATCCGCTCGAAATCCACTTGCGTGCATGCCCGCGGATTCGACTGGTGGCAGGCGTCCGCCATCGCCTTCTCGACCAGGCGGGGGATCATCTCGCGCTTGACGCCCGCCTGCGACAGCTTGCGCGGCAAGCCGCAGGCCGCCCGCAGGTCGTCGACGATGTGGGCGCAAGCATGTGCGCGCTCCTGCGCGCTCATCCGCGCGTCGGCGCCGAGAGCGACGGCCGCGGTCGCCAGCCGCTCCTCGGCGGCTGACCGGTTGAACTGGATGACGGTGGGGAGCATGAGCGAGTTCGCCAGGCCATGGTGGGTGCCCGCGACGGGCGTGAGCGCGTGCGCCACCGAGTGGCAGGCGCCGAGCCCCTTCTGGAAGGCGATGGCGCCCATCGCGCTCCCCAGCAGCATCTGCTCGCGCGCCTCGATGTCCTTGCCGTTCTTCACCGCGCGGCCCAGGTGCTGGCCGATGCGGCGCAACCCGTCGAGCGCGATGGCGTCGGCGAGCGGGTGATCCCCCTTGGCCACGTAGGCCTCGAGGTTGTGGGTGAGCGCATCCATCCCGGTCGCCGCGGTGATGAACGGCGGCAGGCCCACCGTCAGCTCGGGGTCGAGGATGGCGGCGTTCGCGAGCAGGTGCGGGCTGAAGATCACCACCTTGGTCCCGTCGATCACCAGCACGGTGGAGCGCCCGACTTCGCTGCCGGTGCCCGCCGTGGTGGGAACGGCCAGGAAGGGCGGCTGCTCGTCGGTGATGTGCTTGTCGCCGCCCTTGGCGTCGTCGTATCGCTCGAGCGGCGGGTGGTGGTGCACGAGCAACCGGATCGCCTTCCCCATGTCGAGCGACGCGCCGCCGCCCACGGCGACGATCGCGTCCGCGCCTCCCGCCCGATACGCCTCGATTCCCTTCAGCGCGTCCGCATCGGTGGGATTCGGATCGAACTCGCTGAAGACGGTGAAGGGGACGCCGGCCTGCTCCAGCAGAGGCGTCACGAATCGCAAGAGGCCCGCTTGCAGGATCCCCTTGTCGGTGACGAGCAGCACCTTGCGCGCGCCGGCCCGCTTCAGCTCGGCGGGCAGCTCGCGGATGGCGCCGCGGCCGTGGACGATGCGGGTAGGAAAGGACATGACGGACGGCATGGGAAGCTCCGTTGGACTCAGATGATCTCGAAGTACCGCTCCAGCTCCCATCGGGTCACCGCCGACTCGAACTGGCGGCATTCCCAGTCGCGTGTGCGCACGTAGTGGTCCACGAACGCCTCCCCCAGGAGCTCGCGCGTCTCCTTGCTGCGCGAGAGCGCCTCGGTGGCCGCGCGCAGCGTGGGCGGGAGCGGCTCCGCCCTGGCGTCGTACCCGTTGCCCACCGTCTCCGGCGGGAGCGGCAGCTCGTGCTGGACGCCGTGGAGCCCCGCGGCGACCGAGGCGGCGATCGCGATGTACGGATTCATGTCCGCCGCGGCGAATCGATACTCGACTCGCGTCGAGGCCGGCGACCCGGGGATGACGCGCAACGCGGTGGTCCGATTCTCCACTCCCCACGTCGCCATCGTCGGAGACCACGCACCGCGCACCATGCGCTTGTAGGAGTTCACGGTGGGCGCGATGAGCGCGGTCATCGCCGGCATGAGCGCCACCTGGCCGGCGACGTAATGCTGCATCACCTTGCTCATCCCCTTGTAGGCGCGCGCATCGAGGAAGAGCGGGTGCCCGTCCAGCGTCCACAGCGACTGGTGCAGGTGCCCGCTGCAGCCGGGCAGATCCTTGTTCCACTTGGCCATGAAGGTCGGCATCACCGCGTGCCGCGCGCAGACCTCCTTCGCCGCGGTCTTGAACAGGGCCGCCTTGTCCGCCCCGCGGAGCATCTGGTCGTAGCGGATGGCAGCCTCGTAGACTCCGGGGCCGGTCTCGGTATGGAAACCCTCCAGCTCGATGTCGAACGCGGCGAGCTGATCCTGGAGATCGTGCACCAGCGAGGCGTTCTCGCTCGCCCGTAGCCACGAGTACCCGAACATCCCGGGGGAGAGCGGCAACAGGTTCGCGTAGCCCTTGGCGCGCACCGATTCCGGCGTCTCGCGAAAGAGGAAGAACTCGTACTCGGACGCCACCTTCACCTGGAAGCCCATCGAGCGCGCCTTCTCCTCCACCCGCTTGAGGAGCTGGCGCGGGGAAACCGCGAGCGGCTTGCCGGGCTCGGACTCGAAGTCGAGGAGGAAGGCCGCGGTCCCGGGCTCCCACGGGATCATGCGGAAGGTCGACAGGTCCACGGTGGCGCGCACGTCCGGGTAGCCGGTGTGCCACCCCGTGACGGTCGCGTTGTCGTACAGCTGATCACCCAGGTCCCACCCGAAGATCACGTCGCAAAAGCCCAGCCCGCCCTCCGCCGCGCCCCAGAACTTGTCCAGCGACAGGTACTTGCCGCGCAGGACGCCGTCGACGTCGAAGCCGCCCAGCTTCACCTTGCGCACGCCGTGCTTCTGGAACTGCTCGCGCAGGGCCTCGATCTGGCTGGCTCGAGTCTTCTCCATGGCGCCCCCTTTCGGTGGGGACACCATGTTTTCATGGCGTCCGCTCACGGCTCATGGTGTCCCCTCCCACGGTGGAGCCGGGTGGAACGGCCGTCAAGCGCTCGGCGACCCGGCCGCGGGAAGAGGACTCGCGCAAGCGGCGCGGAGCCGTTATCTTGCTCGGTGGGAGGCCTTCGATGTCCATTCCTCGACTGGTCGTCGTCCAGACGGGCACCGCGGCGCCGGCGATCGTGCGCCAGCACGGCGACTACCCGGAGTGGTTCAGCCGCGCCCTCGGGGCCGAGCTGCCGGTCTTGCGCGCGCACCTCGGCGAGGAGCTCGCGCTGCCGGCCGGGACCCAGGGCGTGCTGGTTTCCGGATCGCCGCTGTCGCTCGTCCAGCCGGAACCTTGGATGGACGACCTCGCCGAGGAGCTGCTCCGCATCGGCGAGCGCGGCACGCCGGTCCTCGGCGTCTGTTTCGGTCACCAGCTGATCGGACGCGCCGCGGGCTCGCAGGTGGTGCGCAACCCGAAGGGCCGCGAGATGGGGACCGTGCGCGTACAGCTCACCGCCGCAGGCAGCAAGGATCCGCTGTTCCGCGGCTGGGTCCCGGAGGGCGGGCTCGTGGACGTGCAGGCAACGCACGTCGATTCAGTCGACCCGGTCCCTCGCGGCGCCACGCTGCTCGCCTCGAACGAGAGGTGCGCCACCCAGGCGCTGCGGTTCTCCGACTCGGTGGCGACCGTCCAGTTCCACCCGGAGCTGGACCCCGAGACGCTGCGCGACCTGATCGCTTCACGCGCCGACGTCCTGCGCGGCGAAGGGCTCGATCCCGATTCGTTGCGCGCGGACGTGCGCGAGACCGACTCCGCGCGCCTGCTGCGCGCGTTCGCGGACGAAGCCCGCCGCAGCTAACCGCGGAGCCGCGCACGCCTTCTGGCGATGTGCGTCTTGACGCCAGCCGGTCACACGGGCGTAGGCTCGCCTACATGAACGTCCGCACGATTCTCATCGGTGCCGGCGTAGCCGCGCTCGGCGGCTTCGCGCTCTACGACTACAACAGCCCTGATTCGCGGCGCGCCCGCGCGCTCCACGACGTGGAGACGCTGAAGCCCGACGTGAAGCCGCACGCGTGCCTGCCGCCGGGGCCGCTCTCGCGGGCCTTCGCCGTGGCGGTGGCGCTCGATGCGCTCCCGCCGACCACGTTCGACAGCGACGCGCGCAAGCGCGGCCTCATCAAGCACGACTGCATCCGCGGAGCGGCCCAGCACTCGACCCTGGACCGGTTGCTCGATGCCACCGGCGACGAGGTGATCGCGTACGCGGCGAAGGTCGTCGAATCGTGCCCGTACAACAAGAACGAGTACCCGGTGCCCGAATGCGTGGCGCTTGACGTGCTCGGCCGGCGCGCCGACAAGTCCCCGGCGGCGGTGTCGGCGCTGGAGAAAGTCGCCACCGAGCGGAAGCATGGGAAGGAAGTCTGGGAAGGCGCCCTCTATCGGCTGATGTCGCGGCCCTCATGGCGGACCCCGGCCCAGCTCGCCGCCCAGCTCGCCTCGGAACCCGAGTGGGAAGTGCGCGAGCTGCTCCTCGAGAAAGTGCGCGAGCTGCGCGACCCGTCGACGCGCGCTTCGCTGCAGACCGCTTACGCAAAGGAAGAGGACCAGAGCACCAAGGGGCGGATCAAGGCTGCGCTGCTCGAGCTGGACAACATCGGCAAATGCGTGGTCGAGGACGAGGGCCGCGCCGAGGACGGGACCTGCCGCTACGTCTGCCGCGATCAGAACCTGCGGCTGCGCTACCCCAAGGAGAAGGGGCCGTGTCCCCTGGTCCGCGCCCCCGAGCCGGCCAACGCCGCCTCCAAGCAGCCGGTGAATTCCGCCGCGCTCGCCAAGTAGCGACCCACTACAGGACCGGCACCGGTCCGAGCAGCTCCATCCCGGAAGGATGGGCTGCGCAGGACATCCCCGCGATCACCACGCCCGCCCGACGCGCCGACCGCAACCCGCGCGCGAACGCCGGATCGATCGCGTCGTCCGCGGCGATGGCGCGGACGTCGCCGCGCTGCGCGCACAGCACCAGCCCGGCGGGAAGCCCCCGCCGCGCGCGGCGGGTCAGCAAGGCGAGATGTCGCAGCCCGCGGAGCGTGGGCGCGTCCGGGAAGAGCGCCACTCCGTCGCGCGCCGCTCCCACGCTCTTCACCTCGCAGGGAACGTCGCCGCCAGCCGGCGCCCGCAGCAGCAGGTCGATGCGCGGCCTCGGCCGCGCGCGGAGCCGCGGAAGCGTGAGCTCCCGCCCGACTACCGAGTGACCGGCGAGGTCGGGCAAGAGCCCGCGCTCCAGCGCCGCCGCGACCAGACGCGGCGCTCCGGCCGGATCGAGGCTGACCCACGGCGAGGGCGGAGTGCGCGCGCGGGCGAGCAGGACGGTGTATCGCGTGCGCCGCGGCGGCATCCCCGGCGGCGCCGCAGCCTCGACGACCACCAATGGCTGGCCGCGCACCAGCAGATCCAGGCACCTTCCCCGGTCGGGCACGTGGGCTTCCACCGCGCGGCGC
Source organism: Myxococcales bacterium (assembly GCA_045802765.1). Lineage (GTDB taxonomy): Bacteria > Myxococcota > Myxococcia > Myxococcales > 40CM-4-68-19 > VBKO01. The sequence continues at coordinate 12,682 of JBJMQJ010000200.1, read as the reverse complement.
CCGATCCGGCAGATGGCCAAGAACTTGTTTGGGCGCGTAAGAAATGTGGCGAAGAGGGGCGGCCCGCTCCAGCGGTGCGGGATCAGACCGGGCGCGAGAAGGGGCATGACGCGCGAAGCTATACCGGAACGAGCGCCGCGCGCGCGACCGCAGGGCGCGTGGACAGCGCCTTCCCCTCTCTGGTAGTGGCTTCCCCGCGCTTCCTGCGCCTGGGCGACGATTCCTTGGACCTGGTACGACTGGAACGCGCGGTGATCGGCTATCGCACTCCCCTCCTTCCGCCGCTGGACCTCTCCGTCCGCTCGGGCACCACGCTCGGCGTCCTGGGACCGAACGGCGCTGGGAAGACGGCGCTGCTCAAGTCGATGCTCGGCCTGTTGCCGCTGCTCGGCGGCCGCCTCGTCTTTCCCATGCACCGTCCGCCCCGCGTCGGGTACGTCCCGCAGCGCGATCGGCTCGATCAGAGCTGGCCGCTCTCCGTCCTCGACGTGGTGTTGATGGGCCGCACCAGCCTGCTCGGGCCGTTGCGGCGATTCGACGCGCGCGATCGGCAGCGCGCGGGCGAGGCGCTCGACGAGATCGGCATGGGCGACCTGGGCGGGCGGCCGCTCTACGCGCTGTCGGGAGGTCAGCACCAGCGCGTGCTCATCGCCCGCGCCATCGCCGCCGAGCCCGAGCTGCTGGTCCTCGACGAGCCGACCAGCGCGATGGATCCCGCCGCGGAGCGCGTCCTGCTCGACCTGGTGGAGCGGCTCAAGCGGGCGCACGATCTGTCGGTGGTGCTGGTGACGCATCAGCTCACCGCCGTGGCGGGATTTGCCACGGAGGTGGCGCTGGTCGACCGCGCGCGCGCGCTCTTCGAGGTCGGCCCGGCGCGCGAGATGATGACGCCCGAGCGCCTCGGCCGCTTGTACGGACGCGAAGTGCACGTGACCCACGTCGACGGGCAGTTCGCGGTGGTCATCGGCCGGCCGGTGGATCCCGCGGACGACCGCCCGCGCGCAAGCGAAGGCCGCGCGCCCGGGGAGGATCGCAAGTGAGCGGCTTCGCGGAGTTCTGGGCCGGCCGCGAGCTGTGGCGGGAGCCGCTGCTCGCCGGCGTCCTCACCGCCGCGCTGCTCTCGTACCTGGGTGTCTTCGTCGTGCTGCGCCGGATGGTCTTCGTCTCCGCCGCGCTCTCGGAGATCAGCGGCGTCGGCGTCGCCACCGCCTTCTACGTCGGCGCGGTGGCCGGCATCGATCCCCACGTCCACGGGGCGATCCCGCTCCTGCTCGAGCCGGTCTGGTTCTCGCTGCTCTTCGCGTGCGCCGCCGCCGCGCTCTTCTCGCTGCGCCCCGGCCACCGGAAGCTCGCGACGGAGACCATCGTCGGCCTCGGGTACATCGTCGCCAGCGCGCTCGTGCTCGCCATCCTGAACAGCCCGCGCATCGCGCAGGAAGCGCACGCGGTCGGGGACATCCTCTTCGGAAACGCCGTCACCGTCCCCCGGGCACAGATCTACGCGCTGGCGGCGGCCGGCGCGGCCGCGATCGCCGCGCATGCGCTCTTCTTCAAGGAGCTGCTCTTCGTCAGCTACGACCCCGAGACCGCCCTCGTGCAAGGGGTGGGCGTCTTCCGGTACGAGCTCCTCCTCAACGTCATCATCGCGGTGGTCATCTCGGTGGCGACGCGCGCGATCGGCGCGCTGCCGGTCTTTGCATTCACGGTCTTGCCGGCGGCGGCGGCGCTGATGTTGACCGAGAACATCCGCGCCACGCTGCCGCTCTCGATCGCCTTCGGCATCGTCGCCGCCGCCGCGGGCTACTACTTCAGCTGGATCGAGCAGCTCCCCACCGGCGCGACGATGGTCGTGATGGCGTCGGTTTTCCTGCTCCCCGGTCTGGCGCGGCTGGCAAAACGAAGCACGATCTGAATAAAGCGGGCAGGCGCCCGTCCGAGCGGTCCAAAGAGGAGGGGTCCTCGATGATGCTGTTGCTCCTCGCGCTGCTCGCGGCGCCCGCGCAGGCAGCCCGGCCCGACGGTGGCGTCGGGGCCGCGGACGCAGGCACGCCACAGGGCCAGGCTGCCGCGCCCGACGGTGGCCAGGACGACGAGGCGCTGCGGCGCGAGCTTACCAAAGCGCTCGGACAGGACGCCGCTGCCACTGCCGCGCAGGCGGCGGCGCCGCCGACGCAGGCGCCCGCGAGCGCAACGGGCGGCGCCGCGCCACCGGTGCCGCTGTTCCGGGGGTCGCAATCGCTCAACCCCGACATCAGCGCGATTCTCGACGCCGAGGGCGGCTACCAACGCCGTCCGTCGCTGTTCGTGAACGGCGACGACCCCGTGCTGCGCGGCGAAGAAGGCAAGAAGGCCGCGGGATTCGCCGTGCAGGAGGTGGAGCTCGCCTTCAGCGCCATCGTGGATCCGTACTTCCGCGCCGACGTGTTCCTCACCATCCCCAACCTGACGGGCCTCGAGGTCGAGGAGGCATTCGCGACCACCACCAGCCTTCCCTGGAACTTGCAAGCGAAGGCGGGAAGCTTCCGTAGCGCGTTCGGCCGGCAGAACGGCCAGCACCTGCACATGCAGGACTTCACGCGCCGGCCGCTGGTGAACGCCGCGTTCCTGGGCGGGGACGGGTTGCGCGGTCCAGGCGCCCAGGTCTCGTGGCTCGCGCCGCTGCCCTTCTACCTGACGCTGTCCGCGGAAGCGTTCTCGCTGGGCGGTCCCGAAGAACCCGGGCCTGGCGTCACCCTCCCGCCGCCGGTCGCGAGCTTCGGCGGCGGCGAGCCGCACGATCTGACCTACGCCGGGGAAGCGAAGGCATTCTTCCCCTTCGGCGACGCCTGGTCCGTCTATCTCGGATTGAGCGGCGCCACCGGCGTCTCCCCCGGCCTCTTCCAGATCACCGACTCGGGCGTGAACGTGCTCGGCGCGAATCGGCGCAGCTACCTCCTGGGCGCGGACCTCTACTTCAAGTGGAAGCCCCCCAACGTGGCTGCGGGATACAGCTCGCTCGCCTGGCAGACCGAGGCGATCTGGCGCCACCTCGACGACGCCGCCGACGTGCCTGGCGGCTGGGACGGCGGGCTCTACAGCCAGGTGGTCCTGCAGATCGCGCGGCGGTGGTTCTTGGGATTGCGTGGCGACGTGCTCGGCATCCCGACTTCCAGCTCGCTGGGGCAAACGCTGCGCGCCGCCGCGAGCGTCACCTTCCAGGCGAGCGAGTTCGCGCGCGTGCGAGCGTACGTAGAGGCGGAGCACGCCGCGTCCGGGCCGTCGGTCCCCGACGTCACGTTCCCGTCCGTCCAGCCGGGCGATTCGGTGGCTGCCTTCCTGCAGGTCGAGATCTCCATCGGCGCGCACGGCGCGCATCCGTTCTGAAGCTTTCCGCGGGGGAGAGAGTCGAAGAGGTGGCCATGAGAAGAATCGCGTTGCTCGCCGCGCTCGCGCTCGCCGTGCCCCGACCCGCGACGGCCGCGCTGCGCGTGGTCTCCTCGATCCCGACGCTCGGCTCGCTCGCGAAGGAAGTTGGCGGCGATCGCGTGAACGTCGACTCGCTGGGAAAGGGTTACCAGGACCCGCACTTCGTCGAGCCCAAGCCCAGCTTGATGCTCATCCTCAACAAGGCCGACTTGCTGCTGCACGTCGGACTCGAGCTGGAGATCGGCTGGCTGCCGCCGCTGGTGCTCGGCTCGCGCAACCCGAAGATCCAGCCGGGCGAGCTGGGGAACCTGGACTGCTCGCGCGCGATTCCGGTGCTCGACGTGCCGACCACCAAGGTGGACCGATCGATGGGGGACATCCACCCGCAGGGCAATCCGCATTACTGGCTCCCGCCGTCGAACGCGAAGATCATCGCCCGAGAGATCGCGCAGCGCCTGGCGCAGATCGATCCGTCGGGAGCGGCCGCGTACCAGAAGAACCTGGCCACATTCGTCGAGAAGGTCGACGCGGCGGCGAAGAAGTGGCAGCCGATGACCGCGAAGCTGCGCGGGGTGAAGGTCGTCACCTATCACAAGAGCTGGACGTACATGTCGCAGTGGCTCGGGCTGGACGAGATCGGGTACCTGGAGCCGAAGCCGGGCATCCCGCCCGACCCCGATCATCTCTTCCGCCTCATCCAGGCGATGCGCGCGGAGCACGTGCAGCTGGTGCTGGCCGAGGACTTCTACAACCTGAACACCGCCCGCCTCGTCGCGGAGAAGGGCGGAGCCAAGCTGCTCGACCTGCCCACCGACGTGGGTGCCAAGCCGGCGATCAAGGACTGGTTCACGCTCGTGGAGACGATTCTCAAGCAACTCTCCAGTAGCCTCCAGGCTGGCGGCTGACGGCTGGCGGCTGGCGGAAAAGCAGCCGCGGGGGACAGGGGGCGCGAGCGCCAGCCGCAAGCCGCAAGCCTGGCTGGTCTCGCGGCAGTCGCGACGGATACACTGGCCGGGTGCTGCTCAAGTTGGCCATCTGGCAGGACGTGGAGGAGTACCTCGCCCGGCGCGACGACGTGGTGGTGCCGATCGGTTCCACCGAGCAGCATGGACCGTCCGGGCCCCTGGGGAGCGGGCTCATCGTCGCGGAGGAGCTGGCGCAGGAGCTGGGCGAGGACCGCCGGGCCATGGTCGCGCCGGCGATCCCCTTCGGCGTCTCGGCCCTCCACGCGGCGTTCCCGGGAACGATCGCCATCCAGCCGTCCACGCTGCTCGCGCTGGTGCGCGATGCGCTGCAGGCGCTGCACGCGCAAGGCTTCCGCCGCTTCCTCCTCGTGAACGCGCACCCGGGCTCCGCCGGAGCGCTGCAGGCGGCCTGTGCGCAGGCGCACGCCGACCTTCCAGACGCGCGCTGCCTGCCGGTCTCCTGGTGGGAGCTGCCCGAGGTGCAGTCGCTCGTCCTCGAGCTGTTCGGCGCGCGGCAGGGGCACCACGCCACTCCCGCCGAGCTGTCGGTGGTCCGCCGCTTCTATCCGCGGGCGGTCCTCGACTTGCCACCGATGGAACGGTTCGAAGCCGTGCAGCAGATGGTCGCCTGGGGCGCGCAGGACTTCCGCGGCCGGTATCCCGAGGGCCACGTCGGCTCCGATCCTTCGCTCGCTTCCGCGGCGGCCGGCGACCGCATCTTCGCGGCGGCCTCCCGCGCGCTGGCCGAGGCGCACTTGCGGCTGGTCGAGGATCAGTGATCGCGATCGATTCAGCCTTTCTGACATTTTGCAGATGATCGGCGCGCGCCGCGCGGAAGGCCGCGGGTCCAAAGCAGATTCCCCGCCGTGGCGCCGCGCGCCCCACCCGCGACTCCAACCTGCGCGCATGTGAGCCAATGCAGTGAAATTTTTGGATTTTTTATGAGGCGCGCTACGCTGCTCGACCAGGGGAGAAGCCGCCGTGGCCTTGACCGGAGACCTGAGCGAGACGCCGTTCACCGACCTGGTGCAGTTCTACTGCCAGCGCCGGGAGACGGTCGCGCTCGTGGTGCGGACGTCGCGAGGCGAGGGCACCTTCTTCATCCAGAGCGGCGACGTGGTCGACGCCCACCTGGGCAGGCACCGCGGCCTCGATGCGATCCGCACGGCCATGCGGCTGCGCGACGGAACCTTCCGGGTCGACAAGAATGCGGTCTGCCCCGCCCGCAGCATCCACGAGCCCTGGACCAAGGTCTTGCTCGAGGAAGCGTGGCGCGAGGACGAGGCGAACCGCGACGTGGAAGATGTCCTCGCCGGCCTGGACAAGGAGGAAGTCGTGACGTCGGAACGCAAGCCCACTCCGCCCCGTCCCACTCCGGGGGCGACCCGTCCTCCCACCGCCCGAATCCAGATGCCGCAAAGCCCCCCGATGGTCGCGCCTGCCAAGAACCACCGCGGGGCGCTGCTGCTCGGCGTGGTCGCCGCGCTCGCCCTGGGCGGTCCCGGCGTCATCCTCCTGCGCTCGCACTGGTCGGGCGAGGGACCGGCCGGCATCGGCGGGCTGAGGGTGGCGTCGGTGGTGCAGCCCTCGGGGCAGCCCGCCGCGATCGCCCAAGGGGACCTGCTCTTCGGCATGGCCTCGCCGCTCACCGGTCCGTCCAAGGAGCTGGGCCGGGCGATGAAGACCGGCGTGGAAGTGGCGTTCGCCGCCGCGAACGACGCCGGCGGCGTGCACGGGGGCCAGCTGCATCTCATCGCGCTCGACGACGGCTACGAGCCGACGCGCACGGTGGGCGTGATGAAGGAGCTGGCCGAGCAGCGCAAGGTCTTCGGCTTCATCGGAAACGTGGGAACTCCGACCGCGGCGGTGGCCGTTCCGTACGCGGTGGAGCACAAGATGCTCTTCTTCGGCCCCTTCACCGGCGCCCCTCTCTTGCGCAAGGATCCGCCCGACCGGTACGTGTTCAACTACCGGGCGAGCTACGCCGAGGAGACCGCGGCGATCGTCAAGCACCTCGTCGACGTGAAGCGCATCAAGCCGCCCGACATCGCGGTGTTCGCGCAGCAGGACAGCTTCGGGGACGCGGGATTCGAGGGCGTCGCGCGCGCGATGCGCCGGTACGGCCGCGACTCGTCGAAGATCGTGCGGCTCGGCTACCAGCGGAACTCGGCCGACGTGAACGAGGCCGTGGCGGAGCTCCTCAAGCACTCCAACATCCGCGCGGTGGTGTGCGTCGCGACCTACAAGGCGGCCGCGAAGCTGATCGAGAAGATGCGCGACAAGGCGTCGGACATCGTCTTCACCAACGTCTCCTTCGTGGGCTCGACCGCCTTGGCGGAGGAGCTGGCGGCGCTAGGCCCGCGATTCGCGCAAGGCGCGGTGGTCACCCAGGTGGTCCCGCTGCCGCAGTCGAGCGCCACCGCCGTGCTGAAGTATCAGGAGGTGCTGCGCAAGTACGCTCCCGGCGAGAAGCCGGACTTCGTCTCGCTGGAAGGATACCTGGCCGGCACGCTGCTGGTGGAAGGCCTCAAGCGGGCGACGGCGCTGGAGACGGAGAAGGTCATCGACGCGCTGGAGGGCATCCGCGGTCTGGACATCGGCACCGGCGCCCCGATGAGCTTCGGCATGAGCGAGCACCAGGCCTCGCACAAGGTCTGGGGCACCATGCTCGACGAGAAGGGCGTGTTCCAAACGTTCCAACTCGACTAAAAGCAGCGCCACCGAGCAAGTCAGCGGAGGATGCGCATCAGGACGCCGAGCAGGACACCCAAGGCGACCAGCGCAAGGAAGATCGCGCCCCAGCCCACGAGGTACTGCTTGAAGCTCGGCTCGGGCGGCTCGGGCTCGGGCGGCGGGAACTTCTCGACCTGCTTCTGCTCGCTCATGCGCCGGCCGCCTGCGACCGGGGCTCCTCTTCGCCTTCGCCTCGTTCATGCTCCACCAGCCATCCGGGCAGGTGGTGCTGCGCGAGCAGGGCGAAGAGACCGCAGTTGGGCGGCACCATCTCGTACACGCCGAGGCCCCCGGTCTTCTCGAAGCCCTTGAACAAGGCACGGCCCACGTGGACGTAGAGCTCGTGCAGGGTCCGCGAGCCGGGCGAGACCGCCGCGACCAGCTGCAGCGTCTGCATGGGAAAGACGAACTGCTCGGCGATCGAAGGATGGAGCGAAGCCACCGCCAGCTGCCGCCGCAGGAAGGTCAGCTCGCCGCCCCGGGCGCCGACGTACGCGCGCAGCGCCTCCTCGGAGAGCGCCGCGCCGCCGTTGTAGATGTCGCCGCCGCCGGCCAGCCCGGGGTCCTGCGCCAGACGGGCGACGAACTGCCGGACCGATTCCTGCAGCATCAGCTCGGCGCCGCCGACGTCGCCGTCCTCCAGGCACCCGCGCACGGCGAGCTCCGCCTCGGCCGGGACCGGGATGGAGAGAGGCTGGGAGACGTACACCGCGAACGGGCAGGATAGCTCGGCGCGGTCCCGGGAGGCGCGCTCCTGCTTCACCAAGCTGTCGATGCGTGCCCGCACGCCGCCGTTGCGCGCCGTTCCTCGCGCGCTCTCGTTGATCTTCTCCGCGATGGCGACCTTGATGGAGCCGAAGACGTGGTCCTCGAAAGTCGCCACCTCGGGCGCTGCGCCGTAGGAGATGAAGATGCCAGCCTCGAGCTTTTCTCCGGCGGCGAGCGCGATCTCGGACTGGCGCTCCTCCTCCAGACGGGAGAGCTCCAGCTGGAGCCGCGAAAGGCGCACCCGTGGCTGCTCGCCGCTCTCGTCCGCGACGCCCTTGTGCAGGGCGGCCTGCGCCCGCTCGATCTGCCGCAGCAGCTCGGACCTCCTGGCGGAGGCCCGTTGCTCGATCGAGGCGATGCTCTTCGCCACCGCCTCCGAGCTGCTCTCGCTGTCGAGGCGCCGCGAGTAGCTGTTCAGCGCCCGGCGGATGTCGTGCGCCAGCGCGACCAGCGCGGTCACGTCGCCGGAGAAGCTGACCGCGTCTCCGAGGAGGTTGTTGAGGTAGATGCCGCCCTTGTCGTGGAGGTGGTCCGCGCCGTGGTGATGGCGCGCGGCGGCGGTGAGGATCGGCGTGTAGAACTCGCGGGAGAGGAAGTCGGCGACCACCGCCTCCTTGAGGAACGCGGTGCGGCGGGTGAAGTCCTTCACGTCGCAGAAGAGATGGCCCATCTGCAGCGAGGTGGCCCTGGCGCGCAGCAGCGGGCGGTCCTCCGCGCCGATGCGGTACAGGCGTCCGCGCTCGTACTCGGCGTCGATCCCGTCGGCGTTCTCCTGCCCCGAGCGGTGCAGCATCGACAGCTCCGCCTGGTCGAGCAGCTTCTCCAGCACCGCGTCGACGGCGAGCGCGCTGACCGCCCGCGCGGTCCCTTCCCGCACGTCGGCGGCGGCGAAGACCGACGGTCCTTCCTCGCGCCACTCCTTGCTGACGCGAGCGAGCGACTGGAGCGCCGCGCGGGCCTCGTCGTGGGTCGACGCCTTGGCAGCGGCCTTGGCGCGCGCTTGCATCTCCTTGCGCCGCTCGGGAGAGGCGAGGACGCGCTCGAGCGCGCCCGGCGCCCCGAAGAGCTGCGCCGGCAAGAGCCCTTCCAGGCCGAGCGCCGGTGCACGCGCCGTTTCCGACAGCCGCAAGAGGTGGAGCAGATCGGCGCGGATGGCGGCCAGCGCGAAGGCGCGCTCCGCGGCATCTCCGGCGTCGGCGATTTCGGCGCTCACCTCTTTCGCGAGCTGCTCGGCGGTCGCGCCCTGCATCACCTTCTGTGCGTACAGGTCGAGCCGCAGGACCGGCTCAGCGAACGCGATGCCATACGCGTGGCTCGAGCTTCCCGTGAAGTGTCGCAGCCCGCCCATCCAGCCCAGCGCCTGCGTGGCGGCCTCGCAGGGCGCACCGCCCGGAGGGTCGAACGCGCCCGCCTCGCGGGCGTCGAGGCGCGCGGCGATGAGCAGCCCGGTCGCCACGGCGCCGTGGAGCACGCGCTGCATCGGCTGGCTCAGCGGCAGCTTGCGCAAGATGCCGTGCGCCTCGTCGGCGAGGACGCGGAGCGAGAGCAGCACCAGGTAGGTCGTCGGCTCGTGGCGATCGCTCGCCGCCGCCTCGGCCATCGCGCGCCGCAGCAGCGCGTTCAACGCGCCCACCCAGACGCGGCCCGGCCGCCCCGAGGCGATCCACGACGCGAGAAGGCCAGCGTCCAACGCCGGGTGCAGCTCGGGAGCCTCGCTGAACGCGCGGCGTACGTTGTCCCGCGTCACCGTCGCCGGCGGCGAGAAGGACACCGGGCGCAGTGCCTTGGAATCGAACCCGTCCTGGAGCAGCAGCTGGTCGAACTCGTCCGTCTTGAGCAGCGGGCGGTGGCGAAGGCAGAGCAGGAAATAGAGGTCGCGGACAGCGGCCGTGAAGGCGCGGCGCAGATCGGGGCTGAGCGCGACCGGCACGCGGAGATCGGCGAGCGAGGTGCCGAGCTGGAAGCGCAGCGCGCGGCCGTCGAGGCGAAGCGCGTCCTGCAGCGCGCGGCCCTGCGCGTGCTGGCGCAGGCGCGCGAGCAGCGCCGGGCGCTCGTCGGCGTAACTCACGGCGTCACTTTACCAGCACGAAGCGCGCGGGCGACTTGCCGGCATCGAGGGGCTACAGACGCGCCGGATGTGGACGGGGGGGCCCTGCGCGCCTACCCAGCGGCGGCCGCGGAGAGCACGCGGGCGCGCACGTCGACGGGCAGATCGAAGGAGCGCAGGTCGGCCTCGACCAAGAGCGGCGCATCCGGGGCACGCGGCGAGCGCAGCGCCAGGACGTGCAGGGCGCCTTCCCGGGCGAAGACGAACGGCGCATCGCCCTGGTACTTGCGCACCCGCCCGTCGTCCGGGAGCCGGTAGCGCAGGTAGTGGACGCCCTTGTGGCTCCACGCCTTCTCCACTTCGCCGACCACTTCCTCGCCGTCCTCCGCGCACATCCGCAAGAGCGCGAGCCGCCGGCGTTCGACCTTGACCAGCGTGCGCGCGCACAAGAGCATCAGCGCGCCGAGCAGGCTGCAGAGGATGGCGATGCCGGCGCGGGGCAATCCGCCTTGCGCGGCCCAGGAGAGGACGAACCGATCGGGGGCGGCGGGATCGTAGCGCAGGCGGGGCGGCTCGCGCTTGCCGACCGCGCGGAAGGTGCGCCCGAAGCTCGTCTTCCCGGAATGCTGGTGGCCCTGCGCGTCCAGCCACTTCACCTCGAGATCGTAGTCGTAGAAAAAGGTGAGGCCGAGCTTCTGCGTCTCCTCCACCCTCCCGGAGAGGTGCACGAGCTTGCCTTGCAGGCCGCGCGACCAGAGCACGCGCTCCTCGACTACCTGGCGCGCGGAGACGACCGAGCCGGCGCAGAACGCGGCCCCCATGGCGACGAGCACGGCGGTGACCCCGAAATTGCGCAGGCGGCGCTGCGCGAGCGCGCGCGGATCGAGCTGCAGAGGGCGGGCGGGCAGGAGGGCCATGGCTGGAACTCTGCACGGTCCGGCCCGGTGTGCGGCAAGTTCGCCTTCGTGCGCCCGGGTGCGGAGGCGTGGATGCGCCTCCGCGCCGGTGAGCCGGGTGCCTACTTCGAGGCAGACTTCGAACCGACCTGCGACTGGACGTTCTGCGCGTGCTTGAGATGCCCCTCGAGCGTGGGCACGGCGTCGGTCAAGAGCTGCTTCAAGTCCTTGTTCTGCGCGTTCGGGATGAGGGCGTTCTTCACCGCGTCGATCACGGCCTGGTGGTAGCCGACCTCCGTGTCGATGTAGTCCCTGTCGAACTTCGCGCCGGACTCCTTCTTGAGCCGCGCCGTCGCCTTGTCGGCGCCATCCTGCAGGCTCTTCGAGGTCGCGTTCTTCTCGGGCGTCACGCCCAGCCGCTTGCAGAGCGCGACGGCCTCGTTCAGGCCCGCGGTATGGTCGTCGACCATCTGCTGGGCGAACTGCTTCACCTCGGCGTTCTTCGTCTTCGAGAGCGCCAGCTTGCCGCGCGCGATGTCGATCTGGTGCGCGGTGGCCGCGATGTGGGCGATCTGCGGATCGGTGGGCGCGGCGGCTTTCGCTTTCTGCGCCGTCTCCTTGACCTCCTTGGACTCCTGGGCGAAGGCGGGCGCGGCGATCAGCAGGGCTGCGAGGAGGAGCGAATGTCTCACGGGGGACCTCCGGGTCGGGTGATGGGACTGCAACCGGGATCAGAGTCACGGCGGCGAAAATGGTCACGCGCAGCCGCCCGAATGGCTGCCAGTCCTCCATTGCGGCCAGGCGGGGCTGCAAGTACAGTGCCCGCCTCCCGGAGCCAACGCGCATGAAGAAGATCGAAGCCATCATCAAGCCCTTCAAGCTGGACGAGGTGAAGGAGGCGCTGGCCGACGTGGGCGTCCTCGGGCTCACCGTCACCGAGGTGAAGGGGTTCGGGCGTCAAAAAGGGCACACCGAGCTGTACCGGGGCGCCGAGTACGTCGTCGACTTCCTGCCAAAGGTGAAGGTCGAGGTGGTCCTGACCGACGAGATGGTGCCAAAAGCTCTGGAGGCGATCGAGCGCTCCGCGAAGACGGGGCGCATCGGGGACGGGAAGATCTTCGTGACCACCGTCGACGAGGTGGTCCGCATCCGCACCGGCGAACGTGGCGAGCCGGCGCTCTAGGGAAGGTCAACGGCGCGACCGCGGTTCTCTCGCAGGCGCGCAAAGGACAGGGGAGGACTTGAAGATGCCGAAGGGCAAGGACGTCGTCGGGCTGGCGCACGACAAGAAAGCGGTGATGGTCGACCTGAAGTTCATGGACTTCGTCGGCCTCTGGCAGCACTTCACCATCCCGATCGCCGAGCTGACCGAAGCCGTGTTCGAGGAGGGCCTCGGCTTCGACGGATCCTCCATCCGCGGCTGGGCGCCCATCCACGCCAGCGACATGCTGGTGGTGCCCGATCCCGACAGCGCCGTGATGGACCCGTTCATGAAGGACGCGACGCTGTCGCTCATCTGCAACATCGTCGACCCGATCACCAAGGAGCCCTACTCGCGCGACCCGCGCAACATCGCGCGCAAGGCGGAGAAGTACTTGAAGTCGACGGGCATCGCCGACGTCTGCTTCTTCGGTCCCGAGGCCGAGTTCTTCGTCTTCGACGACGTGCGCTTCGACTCGCAGTCGAACCACTCGTACTTCTACCTCGACTCGTCGGAAGGCCGCTGGAACTCGGGCCGCGAAGAGTTTCCCAACCTCGGCTACAAGCCCAACTACAAGGGCGGCTACTTCCCGGTCGCCCCCACCGACTCGCTGGTGGATCTGCGCGGCGACATGGTCATGACGCTGCTCGACTGCGGCATCCCCGTC
>JBJMQJ010000199.1:0-8558 GCA_045802765.1 Myxococcales bacterium | reverse complement strand
GTAGGCGCGCACCTTGTTGCGCAGGCCGATCCCGCGACCCTCCTGGCGCAGGTAGAGGAGCAGGCCGCGCTCCATCGAGCTGAGCCGCCGCAGGGCCACTTCCAGCTGGTCGCGGCAGTCGCAGCGCAATGAACCCAGCGCGTCGCCCGTCAGGCACTCGGAGTGGAGGCGCGTCGGCACCTCCCCGGCGCCCATCACGTCGCCGTGCACCAGCGCGACGTGCTCCTTCCCGTCCCGGTTGTTCCAGAAGGCGACGATCTTGAAGCGGCCGAAGCGCGTCGGCAGCTCGGCAACGCCGTCCACCCTCACGCAGATCCGGTGCGTTCCGAAACCGCCGCAGTCGTGATCCTTGTCGCGCCCGGGCAGATCTTCCAGCCGAGCGACGCGCCGCAAGCCCGTGCAAGGCGATGGCGAGGTCATGCCACCATTCTAAGCATTTTTCCCGGCTGCGCCCTGCGAATGCGCGCCCGCGTCAGTCGTCCCGACCATGCCCGCGTCCCCTGCCCTTTCCTTCCTTCCAGGCAGCCCGCTCGGCCTTCTCGCGCTCCTTCCAATACTTGCGCTCCGCCTTCGCGCGCTCCTTGCGCTCGTGGCGCGCTTCCTTCCACTCCTCGCGGCGCAGCCGCCGGTAGCGGCCCGGCGGGATGCGCACGAGCGAGACGGGGACTCGCGCCGGCACCACCCACACCCAGACCCCGCGGTGATCGTGCGTGCGGTACCAATGCGGCCCCCGGCGGACCCAGTACCAGCCGTCGACGAAGAACACCTCCTCGTCGAGATCGCTCACCACCCGGACGCCGGGCCGCACCGCCACCATCGGCGGCAACACCACCGGCAGGCCCATGGTGATCTGCACCTGCGCCTGCGCGCCCGCCGGCTGCGCGAGGAGCGACAACGCCATCAAGGTTCCGAGCAGGATCCGCATCTCGCCACGATGCGCGAGCCTTCCCGCTCAGGCAAGGAAGCGGCGGCGCGCGGGCAGGCAAAGGTGCGTCAGTGTCGCTTGTCCTTCTCGGGATTCAGCAAGCTCCACTTGAACTCCATCTTCCCCAGGGCGCTGGCGACGACCAGGTCGGCCTCGCTCGGGATGAAGTCGGAAGGCGCTGCCTGCCCGGGGAAGTGGATCACGTAGGCGACCGAGTAGTCGTCCAGGTACGGATACAACGCCCGGAGCTCGGCGTTGAAGGGACGCTCGAGCCGCTCGATCCGCTGCGGCTCGACCTGGCCCAGGCCCAGGTTCATGGCGATGCGCCAGACGGAGCTCTTCTCGTTCCAATCGTTGGACAGCTTGTCGGGCGTGTAGAAGACCGAGAACACCGTGGGCGTCGCCGCCTGCGCGCGTAGCCGTTCGCGGGTGCGTTGCGCCTCGTCGGGCAGCTCGGCTCGCATCTCGGAGATCTTCTTCGCCTGCGCGTCCACGAACTCGGTGGAGAGATAGACGGTTCGGCAGAAGCCCCGCGTCTCCAGCCCGCTATAGAGCGCCACCTCGCGCGTCCACTTCGCCAGCACCTTTCCGTATTCGCCCTCCAAGGAGGGCTCCGGGAACGGCAAGGTCCTGCACCCCGCCAGGAATACAGCGACGGCGGTGGCGAAGCAGGCCCGCAAGCCGCAACCCGCAACCCGCGAGCCGCCTTTGCGCCCCCGCCGCCAGCCGCCAGCCGCCGACCGCCAGCCGTCACTCACGTGAAGTCGCTCCTCCGGAACAAGGACCGCAGTGGCACGCCGGCGGCCTCGACCGCCGTTCGTCCCCCTTCCTCGCGGTCGACCAGCGCGACGACTCCGCGCACGTCCAGCTCCTCGCTCCGGCAGCGCTCCACAGCCTTGACGGTGCTGCCGCCTGTGGTCACCACGTCCTCGAGGACGCAGACGCGGGCGCCCCGGGGCAATCCCTTCTTCCCCTCGACCCACTGGTTGGTGCCGTGTCCCTTGGGTTCCTTGCGGACGTAGAAGGCGGGCACCGGCTGGCCGGCGAGGAAGCTCGTCAGGCTGACGGCGCTGGCGATCGGGTCCGCTCCCATGGTGAGACCGCCCACCCCCTGGACGTCGGGGACCAGCGCCCGCACTTCGGCGAGCACCAGACGGCCCACCAGGTAATGGCCTTCCGCCGAGAGAGTGGCCTGCTTGGTGTCGATGTAGAAATCGCTCTCGCGCCCGCTGGCGAGGATCACCTTGCGCTTCTCGTACGCCAGCCGCGCGAGCAGCTCCAGCAGACGGGCGCGCTCGTTCACGCGCGTTGCCCCGTGGCCGCCCGCCCCTGCACGCCTCGCGAACGCTCGTCGAGCCAGCCGATCAAATCGCGGAAGACGAGGTCCCGCTCCGGTTCGTGGAACAGCTCGTGGAGGAGGCCGTCGTACTGCTTGTGCTGCTTGTCCTTGCTGGTCGCGTGGTCGAAGAACTCGCGGCCGGCGGCGGGATCGGCGATGGGGTCGGCTCCGCCGCTCAGGAGCAGGAACGGGGTGACGAACTCGGTCGCGCGCCGCAGGCAGGTCTCCTGCGCGGAGCTCGATTCGGTGTACCAGCGGGGCGTGGCGATCTGCTGGTAGAGCGGATCGGCGCGGGTGGCGTTCTGGATGGCGACGTCGCGCGTCAGCTGCTCGGGCTTGAGCTCGTTGCGCATCGGCAGCGAGGGCAGCACGTGCGAGAGGAGCCGCCCGGCCAGGATCTTCACGGGGGAGACCCGCAGCTTGAGGCGAAGATAGGGCGAGGAGAATACGGCGCCCCGCACCGCGTCGGGCCGGTCGAGGATGTAGCGGATGCCGATCAGCGCGCCGTGGCTGTGGCCGAGGAAGAAGAGCGGCCGACCCTCTGCCTCTTCGCGGACCCGGGCAAGGAACACGTCGAGATCCTGGAGGTACTCGTCGAACGAATCGACGTGGGCGCGCTTCCCGCCGCTCTGTCCGTGCCCGCGGCAATCGAACAGGTGCACCGCGTAGCCCGCGCCGCAGAGCGCCCGGGTGACTTCCTCGTGCCGCCCGAGGTGCTCGGCGTAGCCGTGCAGCGCGGCGACGTGGGCGACCGGCGCGACGGCGCGCCGCGCCGCGTGCCGGAAGAGGCGCAAACCGTCGCGCGCGCTGAAGAAGCCCTCGTCGATCTGCGGGTCGGGCACGTCCGTCCTCCGGCGCGGAAAGACCACGGCGTCAACGCGCAGTCAAGGAGCGCAGCTTCTCCAGAAGTTCGGCGCGGACGCGGGCGTCTCCGGGTTCTGGAGACCGCGATTCCTGCTCTTCGGCCACCTCCGGAACGCGCTTTCCGCGGGCGCCTCGGGGCGCCTTCGCCAGCCGCGCCAAGGCGCGGCGGAAGGCGTCGCCGGCGGCGTCACGCTGCCCGGCCGCGAGCAGCGCGTCGCCGAGGTGGCCGAGGATGACCGGGTCGCCCGGCGCCAGGCGGTCCGCGCGGCGAAGCTCGGCGAGCGCCGGCTCGACGCGGCCTTCCTTCAGGAGGCAAAACCCGAGCGAATCGGCGACGGCGCCGTCGTCCGGCCGCAGCTGCACGGCGCGGCGCAGCAGCCCTTCCGCCTCGCGCAGATCGCCGCCCTGCTCGGTCATGACGTACCCCACGTAGTTGAGCGCGCCGGCGTGGGCGGGCGCCACCGCCAGCACCTTGCGCATGGCGGCGAGGGCCTCGGGGACGCGCCCCGCCCGGTCGAGCGCCGAAGCCCGCGCATAGAGCAGCGCGGGGCTGTCCGGGTGCTTTCGCGCGCCCTCCTCCAGCATCGTCAGCGCCGCGCCGGAGCGGCCGGCGCGCTCGAACGCCTCGAGCAGACCGAGCGCCACGGCCTCGTCGCGAGGGTCCGCCGAGAAGAGGACCTTCATCCGGCGCGCCGCTTCGGCGGTCTCTCCGGCGCGGCCGCGCGCCAGCGCCGCCTGTACCCGCGCGTCGAGCAAGAGCTGCGCCGGATCGGGCGCCAGGAAGGCAGGACCGTCAGCCACGGCGGCGAGCGCCGATTCGCGCGGCCGGCCTGGCGCGTTCAGCGCCGCCTCGATCTGCTCGAAGACTTGCGCCGCGTCGCGGTGCCGCCCGCGTTCCTCGAGCGCCAGGGCACGGTAGAAGGACAGCTCGGGGTGCCCGGGAAAGATCCGCAGCGCGGCGTCGAGGGCGGCCTCGGCGTCGCCCGCACGGTGCGCGCCGAGCAGCGGGACGGCCACGCGGAAGAGCGCCCCGGCGAGCTCGCGGCGGTCGTCGTCGCCCGCCGCAGCGGCCGCCAGCGCGCGGAGCTTCTGCACGTGGGCGGAGGCAACCTCCAGCTCGCCCTCGGCGAGCGAGATCCGCGCGAGGGCGGAGAGGACGTCCGGGGAATCCGGGCGCCGCGCAAGAAGGCGCAATTGCAGCTCGCGCGCCTCCGCCCAGCGGCGGCGCGACTCGAGAAACGCCGCGCGCGTGGCGAGCGCATCGTCGGTGTCCGGGCGCAGGGCCGAGGCGCGCGCGAACGCGTCCTGCGCGCCGGCGTCATCGTCGCCGTCGGCCATGGCGCGCGCCACTTCCAGCCACGCATCGGCGGCCTGCGCACGCAGGCGGCCGGCCTGCCACGCGTCCGATCGTCCGCGATCCGCCCCGCCTGTCTCGACCTGTTCGGCCGCGGAACCGAGCTCGTCGGCCACCGCCGCCGCCGCCGCCAGCACCCCCTGCGCGATTTCCACGCGGACGACGTCCCGGTACGCGTCCGGCACCCGCGGCGCCGCCGCGATCGCCGACCGCAGCCGCACGCGCGCTTCGTCGGTCCTGCCGCCGGCGAGGGCGACGCGCGCGGCGAGCACGTGGGCCGGCGCGTAGCGCGGATCGCGATCGAGCGCCGTGTGCAGCTCGCGCTCCGCCTCGGCGATCCTCCCTTGCCGCAGCAGCTCTTCGGCGAGGAGGGTGCGGAGGTAACCCGAGTCCGGGTCGTAGAGGAGCGCTTCGTGCAGCTCCCGGGCGGCGGCCGCGTGATCGTCCCGTTCGCGCGCCAGGAGCGCGGTGAGGACGTGCTGGTGGGCGCGCGCGCTGACGTACCGGCGCGGCTCGGATTCGACCGCGGGCGCGGTGCCCTGAGCAGCAGGAGGCGAAGGCGTGGGTCGCTTCGCCCCGCCGGCGCAGCCGGCGACAAACGCGGCGGCGAGGAGCGGATGGATTCCGCGCAGCGCCCGAGGGCTGCGCGCTTGCGGGCCGCGGCGCGGCGCGCCGGCCCCGCCGATCAGCTTTTCCCTCCCAGCTCGGCGAGCTGCGCCCGGCCCGCGTCTGGGGAGAGCTTGAAGACCATCTGGCCGCTCTCGTCGAAGTCCAGCTCGAAGAGGCCGCGCCCGGTGAGCTGGCGCATCTTCGCCTGCGCTTCGTCCTTGGACACTCCGCTCGCGCGAGCGACCTGGTCGAGCCCCACGCGCCCGCCGTTCTTGCGCGCCAGCGAGGTGGCCAGATCGGTGAACCCGCGATCCTCGTTCTCGCGCTCGAGCTTGCTGCGCCGGGTGCCCGCGGCCATCAGCACGACGCCGGCGGCCGCCGGGAGCGCGCCGAGCACGAGCACGGCGAGCAGATTCGAGAACGTGCCGCCCTGTCCCTTGAGCAACGGCCCGATGAACACCAGGCCGCCCAGCCCGCCGAGCACGAGCAGGACCACCCCGCCGAAGAAGAGGATGCCACCCGTCTTCATCGCCTGCCCCTGAATCCCATCAGATACGCCCGCGCCATGGAAAAGCGTAGCGCCGCCGGATATGGCGGCGACTACCGCTGGAAGGATACCTTGGGGACGGTCTTCGCGGCGGCGTCGGACTTGAAGTAGTCCTTCTGGGGCGGGAACCCGCCGATGCGCGCCCACCAGGAGCCGGGGATGCCGCGGACGTCGCTGTTGTACTGCTGCACGGCCTCGTTGTAGCGGTTGCGCGCCACCGCCAGCCGGTTCTCGGTGCCCGAAAGCTCGTCCATCAGCCGCTGGAAGTTCGCGTCCGCCTTGAGCTGCGGGTAGTTCTCCGTCACCACCAGCAGGCGCGAGATGGCGCCGTCGAGCTGGTTCGAGGCGGCGATCTTGTCCGCCCGCGACCCCGCGCCCACCATCGCCGAGCGCGCGTTGGCGATGTTGTCGAAGACGGACTTCTCGTGGCTCGCGTAGCCCTTCACCACCTCGACGAGGTTCGGGATGAGATCGGCGCGGCGCTGGAGCTGGTTCTCCACCTGCCCCCAGGAGGCCTCGACCTGCTGCTCCTCGTTGACGATGCGGTTGTAGCCGCAGCCCGTTGCGAGCGTCAGGAGAACGATGGGCAGGAAGCGGCGCGTGCGCATGGGAATTCCTCCGGGAAGCGGTGGGACGATAACACGCCGGGCGGGCCGAGGCTTCCAATTCGGGAGGGCGCTCTACTCGAATCGCCCCCCGGCCAGGTACGCGGTCACGAGCTGCTTTGCGCGGCCGACTGCTTGTGCCAGCGAATCGCCGCGCGCAAGCCCCGCGGCGAGCGCGCTGGCGAGCCGGCATCCCGTGCCTCGCGCGCCCGGACCAGGAAGGCGTGGAGCGGAGAAGCGCTCGCAGGCCTCTCGAGTGCAGAGCGCGTCGACCGCCTCGGAGCCTTCGGCATGCCCGCCCTTGACCAGCGCCGCCTTCGCACCGCGGCGGACCAGCTCGCGCGCCGCGCGCTCGGCCCCGTCGGCGTCGCGCGGGTCCTCCGGTAGATCGAGCAAGACGCGGGCCTCGGGCCCGTTCGGCGTGAGCACCGCGTGAGGCCAGAGCGCGGAGTACGCCGCGCGGGCGGCGTCGGGCCCGCCCTGGAAGAGCGCGGCGCCGCTGCTCGCGGACAGCACCGGATCGACCACGGCCGGCAGGTCCGCGCGCGCCAGCAGCTCGGCGACGGCGCGCGCCATCGCCGGAGTGCCCAGCATCCCCACCTTGATGGCCCGCACCGGCTCCTCCTCGAGGAGGGCCTGCGCGGTCTGCAGCGCGAGCGCCGGCGCGAGCGGCTGGAATCCGTGCATGCGCCGGGTCGTCTGCGCCGTCAGCGCGGTGGCCACGCACAGCGGCCGGGCGCCGGCCGCGCGGACGGCCTCCGCATCGGCAAGCAATCCCGCGCCGCCGCTGGGATCGAGGCCTGCGAAGACGAGCACGCAGGGGATCGGGGAGGCATCCGTCACGAGGGCCTGGACCGCGCGGCGTCCACGAGAGCGCGGTAGAGCGCCAGGTGCTCCGCGCCGCCCATCAGCTCCGGGTGCCACTGCACGCCCAGCGCGAAGCGGTCGGGAAGCTCGATCGCCTCGATCACCCCGTCGGGCGCGATTGCCGAAACGACCGCGGGGCCTGCATCGCGCACGGCCTGGTGGTGCGTCGAGTTCACCTGCACGATGTCCACCCCGACGATGCGCGCGAGGAGCGTCCCGGAGACCACGCGCGCGGAATGGCCGGCGTGGCGCGGGTCCATCTTCTGCTCGTGGTCCACGGCCCCGGGCACCTGTTCCCGGACGTCCTGCCAGAGCGTCCCGCCCAGCTCGACGGCGAGGAGCTGCATCCCGCCGCAGACTCCCAGGATGGGCTTGCGCGCCTCGAGCGCCGCGCGGAGCACGCGCTGCTCGAACCGCGTCCGTCCGGGCTTGAGGCGGCCCAGCAGCCGGTGCGCCGGGGCGCCGTATGCCTCGGGAGGGATGTCGAAGGCGCCGCCGGTCACCACCACGGCATCGCAGAGCGCCACCGCCTCGACGGCGGCGCTCTCGTCGTCCGAATAGGGCAGGACCACCGGCAGGCCGCCGGCGTCGAGCACCGCCTCTGCATAGGCCTGCTTCAGCTCGTATTGCGGCAGCGCGGGGCGGGAGGGCCGCGCCACGGTCTCGCCCACGTCGGGGGTCAGACCGACCACCGGCCGCCGGTCAGCCACGTGCGAATGCCTCCGCGAGCGCCCGCGCGGCGGACTCTGGATCCGCGGCGTGGCAGATCTCGCCGATGGCGGCAGCGCACGCCGCTCCCGTCCGGGCCACTCCGCCGGCGGATCCGGCGGTCAGGCCACCGATGGCCACGACCCGCAGGGGGGCCGCTCGCCGGACGGCGCGTTCGAGCCCCGCCAGACCGTGCGGTGGGGGCAGAGGCGCGCCCGGCTTGGAGCCGGTCTCGAAGACGGGCCCGAAGCCGAGGTAATCCGCGCCGGCCGAAATCGCGGCGTCGATTTCCGCGTCGGAGTGCGACGACACGCCGACGAGCGCGTCGGCGCCGAGGACCTCGCGCGCGGCGGCGGCGGGAAGATCGTCCTGGCCAAGGTGCACGCCATCGGCGCCGGCCGCACGGGCGACGTCGGGCCGGTCGTTCACGAGCAGCAGCGCGTCCCGTTGGCGGCACACGGCGACCGCTTCGCGGGCCAGCTCGAAGAGGTCGCGCGCGGGCAGCGCCTTCAGGCGCAATTGGACGACCGCCGCTCCGCCGCGCAAGAATGCCCGCACCAGGTCGAGCGGAGGCCGCGCCGCCGAACCGTCGACGATGGCGTAGAGCCCGCGCAGGCGCGCGAGCCGCCGCTCCTTGAGCTGCCGGACAGGCACCGCCCCTTTACCATAGCGCACGATGTGTTAATTTGCCGCCCCCTCGCAGGAACCGGAGGCGTCCCGAGGCGCCCGGGGCCAAGGAG
>JBJMQJ010000198.1:0-3398 GCA_045802765.1 Myxococcales bacterium | reverse complement strand
GCCGCTCACGGTCAAGCTCCTCCGCGAGGGCGACTTCGCCGAGCTTCGCGTCAGCTGGGTGGGCGCGCGGCTGACCAGCCACGAGCGCGCCCAGGCGTTCGAGCCCCGTTGGGAGGAGACGCAGCCCGCCCGGCAGGGCCTGGGGATGGCGCTGTTCATCGCGCGACACGGAGTCGGGCTACACGGCGGCGAGCTGCGGGCCGATCCGGACGCCTTGGTCCTCCGGCTTCCTCTCCGCGCACAGCCGGCGCCCAAGAGCGGCGGCGCCGCCGGCCGGGTGCTCGTCGTCGACGACGACGAGGCGATCGCGGGAATGCTGGGCGAGTACCTGGCCGAGCACGGCGTCGAGGCGGACTGGGCTGGCGGCGGGCGCGCCGCGCTGGAGAAGATCCGCGGCGGTCCCGCTCCCGACGTGCTGGTGCTCGACCTGCGCATGCCGGACATCGACGGCCGCGAGCTCCTCGCGCTGCTCCGCCGCGAAGGCTTCGATCCGCGGGTGGTGCTCCTCTCCGCCGACCGCGAGGTGGCTGCCGCCGCGCGCGAGCTGCGCGCCGACGGTTTCGTCGAGAAACCCTTCTCTCCCGAGAACCTGCTCGCCGCCGTCCGCCGCGCCCTCGACAGTGGCCGGCCGGAGCAGTGAGCAGACAGCTTTCACAGGGAGCGCGGCAGATTGGGGAGTGCGGGAGAAAACGCCGTCGTCCGCGCTCGGGTGCAGGCTTTTCGACGCCGCCGGGCTATTTACCGGCGCAGCGTTGCTCGACCTCGGCGAGGTGCGCCTTGGCGGCGGCGAGTTCGGCGGCGGTCGTCTCGTACGCGTCCCGGTACCGCCGCGCCCGCGCCTGCTCGTCGCGCAGCGCCTGCTCCGGCACCCGCCCGCACCCGGCGACGACCACGGCAGCGAATCCCCCGCAAGCCGCGACCCGTAAGCCGTAAGCCGGCCTCACTGGACGCGCCTCATCCGCTCGATCATCTCGGCAGGCGGGATGAAGCCAGTCACCCGGCCGGGTCCGTCCTGGGGTACGGCGCACTCCGTCTGTCGCGGCGCCGGATCGTTGCACGCCATGAGCAGGACCGTCGGCAGGCCCGGGACGCCGTACTTCGCCTCCAGCCGGCCGACCTCGTCCGTCTCCTCGGTTGCGTCGATCTTCAGCGGAACGAATCGCTCGGCGACCTCCGCCTTGACGTCCGGGTGAGAAAAGACGTGGTCGTCCAGCTCCTTGCACGCGGCGCACCACTCGGCGGAGAAGTCGACCAACAGTCCCTTGCCGCTCGCATGGGCTTGCTCGAGCGCGGCGCGCTCGTCGTGCAGCCAGGGGATCTCCGGAACGTGCGCTTTCCCGAACCAGCCGAGCCGCAGCCCGACGGCGGCGAGCAGCACGACGAGCGTCGCGGCCTTGAGCGCCTGCTCGCGGCGGGCCGCGTGGAACGACAGGCCCAGCGCGCCCGCGAGGACCGCCGCGAACGCGAGCGCCGCCGAGGTAAGGGCGACCGCTCGCGGTCCGACGGGCAACTGCGCCGGCCGGGGGAGAAAGGGCAAGATCAGCCCGAGCGCGGCGGCGACGAGCGCCACGCCGAGTACGCTCTTCACCGTTTCCATCCACGCGCCCGAGCGCGGCAGCTTGAGCGAGGTGGCCCCCAGCACGAAGAAGAGCAGCCCCATCCCGAGCGCGTAGCTGAACAGCATCCAGAAGCCGAGCACCGCCGACCTGCGCGTCGCGACGTACGTCAGGACGCCGGCGAGCACCGGACCGGTGCAAGGCGCGGCGACGATGCCGGCCACCAGCCCCATGCCGAGGGCGTGCGCGAAACCGGCGCCGCGCACCATCCCGAGCCTTTGCTGCAGCGACGGAGGCAGGTTCAGATCGAACGCGCCGAACATGCTCGCCGCGAGCGCGACGAGGAAGACGGCGAGCACGGCGATGACCCACGGCGACGAGAGGGCAGACCCGAACGCCTTCCCGGAAAGCGCGGCGAAGACACCCAGCGCCGAATACGTGACGGCGATGCCGCCGACGTAGGTCGCCGAGAGCGCCACCGAGCGGGCGCGGTGCTCGGCCTGCCGGGCGCCGAACACGCTGACCGTGATGGGGATGAGCGGGTAGACGCACGGCGTGAGGCTCGTCAGCACGCCTGCCAGGAACAGCACCGCGAAGGTGACTGCGCCGACACCGCCGGCGAGCCCGAGCCTGCCCGACAGGTCGGCGTCAGGGCCAACGCTCCGCGTCAACAGGCCTGGCAGCCCGATCAGCAGCGCGGCTGCCGCGACCGCCAACACCACCCGCACGATCCACTTCCGCTTCGTCATCCAGAAACCTCTGCGCAGGGCCCGCGACTCTAACAAGCGCCCCGCCGGCACGCAGCGTGCCACCTTGACGCCTACACGGCCCGCTTATAATAGACTCATCCAGTCCACATTGATCCG
This sequence comes from Myxococcales bacterium, assembly GCA_045802765.1. GTDB lineage: Bacteria > Myxococcota > Myxococcia > Myxococcales > 40CM-4-68-19 > VBKO01. Next base: position 976 of record JBJMQJ010000198.1, on the reverse strand, counting down.
GCTCCTCGAGGCGACGCGATGCTGAAGCTTCCTATCTACATGGACAACAACGCCACGACGCCCCTCGATCCGCGCGTGCTCGAGGCGATGATGCCCTATCTCACCACCGAGTTCGGCAACGCCGCCAGCCGCAGCCACGCCTTCGGCTGGAAGGCCGAAGAGGCCGTGCAGAAGGCCCGGGAGCAGATCGCCAGCCTGATCGGCGGCAACGAGAAGGAGATCGTCTTCACCTCCGGCGCGACCGAGTCGGACAACCTCGCCATCAAGGGCGTCGCCGAATTCTACCGGGAGAAGGGAAATCACATCGTCACCACCCGCACCGAGCACAAGGCGGTGCTGGACACTTGCAAGCGGCTGGAGCGCCAGGGGTTCGAGGTCACGTATCTCGAGGTGGACAAGCACGGTCGGGTCTCGCCCGAGCAGGTCCGCGACGCGATCACCGACAAGACCATCCTGGTCTCCATCATGTTCGCGAACAACGAGATCGGGACGGTGCAGCCCATTGCCGAGATCGGCGCCGTGGTGAAGGAGAAGGGCATCCTGTTCCACAGCGACGCGGTGCAGGGGATCGGCAAGCTGCCCTTCCACGTCGAGCAGATGAAGGTGGACCTCGTCTCCATGAGCGCGCACAAGTTCTACGGGCCGAAGGGCATCGGCGCTCTCTGGGTGCGGCGCAAGCCGCGCGTGCGCATCGCCCCCATCATCGACGGGGGTGGCCACGAGCGTGGCATGCGCAGCGGCACTCTCAACGTGCCCGCCATCGTGGGATTCGGCGCCGCCGCGGAGATCGCCGAGCGCGAGATGGCAGAGGAAGGTCTGCGCACCGGCAAGCTGCGCCAGAGGCTGCAGGACTACCTGTTCAGCCACCTCGATCACCTGGAGTTGAACGGGCACCCCGAGCACCGCCTGCCGGGGAACCTGAACGTCAGCTTCGCTTTCGTCGAGGGCGAGGCGTTGATGATGGCGATCAAGAACG
>JBJMQJ010000197.1:0-11809 GCA_045802765.1 Myxococcales bacterium | reverse complement strand
GTTCTTGCCGGCGATCTCGATCGTCGCCGTGATGGCGGACATCACCGCGGCGAGGCCGAGGGTCGCGATGGCGAAATACGGGCCGCGCAGGCGCAGGATGGGGATGCCGAAGAGCAAGGCGCAGGCGACGCCCAGCACCGCTCCGAAGACCAGGCCGGAGCCGAACGACCAGTGGAGCTGGGCCATGGCGATCGCCGTCCCGTAGGTCCCCAGCCCGTAGAACACCGAGTTCCCGAACGAGGGATATCCGGAGAAGCCTCCGATGATGTTCCATGCCTGCGCGAGCGTGGCGACGAGCAGCGCGTTGATCCCGTACTGGACGATGGTGTCCGAAGTGACCCAGGGGACCACCGCGAGCGCGGCCGCCGCAATCGGAAGGGCGAGCCAGCGGTACCGGTTCATGCGCGCCCCAAAAGCTGCGCCGGCCGCGCCACCAGGACGACGACGAGCAGGCCGAAGCTGATGATGTCGGTGTACGTCGGATCGAGATAGAGAGCGGCCATCGCCTCGGCGATCCCCAGCACCAGCCCACCGCCGACGACGCCGAGCGGCTTGTCGAGGCCGCCGAGGATGGCGATGACGAACGACTTGGCCGTCAGGGTGACGCCGATGTACGGCGTGATCTGCGAGACGATGCCGTAGAGGCCGCCCGCGGCCCCCGCCAGCGCGGCGCCGGTGCCGAAGGTGATGGCATAGATGCGCTTCGGGTTCACGCCATATAGCCGCGCCGCGATGAGGTTCTGCGCGGTGGCGCGGATGGCGCGGCCCGTCTTCGTCTTGTCGAGGACGACGAAGAGGAGGGCCGCCAGGACCACCGCGACGATGAATGCTCCGAGCTGCGCGTACGGCACCACCACGCCGCCGATGCTGACGTTCTTCCCCGCGTAGGGCGGGTTGATGGTGCGGAAGTCGGCGCTGAAGAGCAGCTGCGCCATGTACACGAACACCACGTCCAGGCCGAAGGTGAGGAGCAGCGTGTTGAGCTGCGCGGACCGGACGATGAGATTGAGCAGCGCCGTCTGCAGCGCGTAGCCCAGGACGAACATGGCCACCATGGCGAGCGGCAGGCCCAGGAACGGATCGATACCGGCCTTCGTGTACAGGTAGTAGAGGGCATATCCGCCCAGCATGATCAGCGCGCCGTGCGCGAGGTTGACGATCTTCAGCACGCCCCAGACGAGGCCCATGCCCAGGCCCATCAGGCCATAGAGGCCGCCGAGCAGGATCCCGTTGACCAGGATCTGGCCGAAGAGCTGCACGGGACCTCGCGCACTGGCCGCCCTGCGGCGGCGGTGGGTTCGATTCAGCCCTGGATCGTCTGCGTACGGCGCGCCCGGACCGTCACCGTTTCGCCCAAGGGGGCAGCGGCGTGCGCGGCTTGGCGAGGAATTCCTCGGCGTAGATCGGCACCACCTTGCCGTCCTCGATCTGGATGACGGTCTGCGGCAGCGAGATCTGACCGTTCGCCTCGAACTTGATGCGCCCGTACAGGCTCTTGAAGTCGACCTTGGCGATCTCGTCGCGCACTTTCTTCGCATCGAGCGTCCCCGCCGCGGCGATCGCCTTGGCGAACGTCTCCACGTCGGCGGCGGCGGAAGCGGCGTGGTAGTCGGGCGCGTAGTTGAACCTCGCCTGGTATGCCTTGGCGAACTGCTCCGCGTCCCCGAACCAGTCGTCCTTCAGCTCCTTCTCCGGCAGCCAGGGCGTCATCCCGAACGCGTACTCGGCGTCCTTGCCGAGCGCCTTGCGGAAGTCGGCCGTGGGCACGCCGACAGTGAACGAGTAGAGGATCTTGGGATTGACGTCGAGGCTCTTGGCCTGGCGGATGAAGTTCAGCGCCTCGCCCTCGTGCCCCGCCCAGAGGATCACGTCCGGGTTCTTCGACTTGGCGAGGGAGAGGATCGAGGAGAAGTCGGCGTTGTTCTCGCGGAACTGCTTGTCGAGGACCAACTCCAGGCCGGCCTCCTTGACGAGCTTGCGCGTCCCGTTGGCGACGGAGACGTCGAACGAATCGTCGGCGGCGATGAGCGCGACGGTCTTCGGCTTGGTGTCGAGCTTGCCCATCATCTTGATGGTGCTCGCGAAGTAATCGTCGGCGGGAGGCAGGGTGCCGAAGACGTACTTGTAGCCGCGGCTGAAGATCTGCGTGGAGGCGCCGCCTCCCTGCACCATCGGGACCTGATACTTCTCGGCGACGGAGGAGTCGTCGAGCGCGTCGTTCGAGGAGAACGGGCCGAGGAGGAAGTTCACCTTGTCCTGCGTGAGCAGCTGCACGTACTGGCGGACGCCCAGGTTCGTATCCGACTGGCTGTCCAGGACGCGCAGCGCGAGCTGGTACTTGGTGCCGCCGACGGTGACGCCGCCCTTCTCGTTGATCTTGTCGACGGCGATCTGGTAGCCGTCGCCGTAGTACCGCCCGGTGTTCGCCAGGCGCCCGGTGAGCTGCACGGCGGCGCCCAAGGTGATCTTCTTGTCCTGGCCCGAAGCCGCGCCCGCGAAGGCAACGGCTGCTGCCAGCAGGGAAAATGTCGTCCGTCGCATGCGTACGCTCCCAGGAAAAAAGCCGTCGCATGGAACCGCGCCGAGAGTCGGATGTCAAGCCGTCGCTGCGCCGCGGATCGACGCGTCCAGCACCTCGATCGGGTGCGCGGCACGCAAGGAGAGCCCGCGGTCGCGCAGGATGGATTGGATCTGCAAAGTGCATCCGGGGTTGGCGCTGACCAGAAGCTCCGGCGCGGCGTCGAGCACGTTGGTCACCTTGCGCTCGCCGATCTGCCGGGCGCTCCGAGGCTCCACCAGGTTGTAGACGCCCGCGCTGCCGCAGCACTGGTCGGAATCGGCGATCTCGACCAGCGTCAGACCGGGAATGCCGCGCAGGAGCTGGCGCGGCGCCTCGACGATCCGCTGCGCGTGCCGCAGGTGGCAGGCGTCGTGGTACGCCGCGCGGACGGCCAGCGGGTGCCGCGTCGCGCGAGGCGGGAGCGCGGCGAGGAACTCGGTCACGTCGCGCACCTTGGCGCCGAACGCCTCGGCGCGCGCGTCGCCCTTGAGAAACCGCGGCAAGTCCTTGAGGTGCGATCCGCAACCCGCCGCGTTCACGATCACGGCCTCCACGTCGCCGGGGAAGCTCTCGACCAGCGCCCGGGCGAGCGCGCGCGCCTCGCCGTCGCGTCCGGCGTGGAGGGAAAGCGCCCCGCAGCAGCCTTGGCCGGGCGGCACCAGCACCTCGCAACCTTCCGCGGCAAGCACGCGCAAGGTGGCTGCGTTGACCTCGGGAAAATAGACGCGCTGGACGCAGCCGGCGAGCAAGGCCACGCGGGCGCGCCGCTTCCCTTGCGCGGGGACCACCTCGGGCAAGCGGGCGCGCAGCGTCCGGGTACTGACGTCGGGCATCAGCTTCTCGAGCTGCGCGAGACGCGCCGGGAGCAGCGAAGGCAGGCGGAGGGCATGCACGAGCCAGCGCAGGCCGCTCTTCACGTAGAGCAGCTGGAAGAACGCCGCGACGCGCAGGCGAGACGGGTAGGGGAAGAGCGCGAACACCAGCGCGCGGAACAGCCGATCGAAGAGACCGCGTGGCCGCGCCGCTTCGATCTCCGCGCGCTGCTCCTCGATGAGGATGTCGTAGCGCACGCCCGACGGGCATGCGGTGACGCAGCCCATGCAGCCCAGGCACTTGTCGAAATGGGACATCACCGTGGGGCTCAGCTCGGTCTTCCCGTCGGCGATCCCCTTCATGAGGTAGATGCGGCCGCGCGGGGAGTCCATCTCCTCGCCCCAGTTGTGGTAGGTCGGGCACGCGGGCAGGCAGAAGCCGCAGTGCACGCAGTCGTCGATCAGCTTCCGCTCGGGCACGCTACAAGCCTCCCACGAAGCGGCCGGGGTTGAGGCGGTGATCCGGATCGAAGTTGTCCTTCAGCCTGCGCATCAGCGCGAAGGCGGGCGGAGGCGGGCCCCACGCATCGGCGCGCACTTCGCCCGGGGCCGCCTGGACGATCAGGGAGCCGCCGAGCCGCGAGAGCTCTGCGCGAGCGTCGGCGATGAGCGCAGCGGCGTGCTCGGCGGCGGCGCCGCTCGCGAATCCGAGCCCCAGCGTCGGGTACCAGGCGGAGCGCAGGCCGAGCGGCGCAATGAGCCGGTCTACCTCGGGCAGCTGCGCCGGCAACGCCGCCATCTTGATGCGCAGCGGGCCGCCGGTGCGCACTTCGTCGTGCCGCGCCCAGGCGTCCCCCGCCTCCCCGGCGGAAGGCAAAAGCTCCCGCAGCTTGCCGACCTGCTGCTCGACTCCCTTGCCGAATCCCTCGAAGCAGAGCGCCAGATCGTACCCGGAGGATCCACGCAGCGCGGCCGCCGCGACCGGCTCGAGCTGCGCGGCGCGCACCTGCGCGACGGCCGCCACGACCTGCGCAGGGGAGAGTCCCGGCACGACGACGCTCTCGGAGGCCTCGGGCAGCGGGTGCAGCCGGAAGGTCGCGCCCGCGATCAGGCCGAGCGTGCCCAGCGAGCCGCAGGCCAGCTTGGGCAGATCGAATCCGGCCACGTTCTTCACGACCTTGCCGCCGCCGTGCGCCACAGCGCCATCCGCCCGCACCAACTGCACTCCGATGATCAGATCGCGCACCGCGCCGTAGCGCGCGCGCCGCGGACCGAAGGCGCCGGTCGCCACGATGCCGCCGATGGTGGCGCGGTCGGGCCAGGGCGGGTCGAGCGCAAGGCGCTGGCGGTGCTCGCGCGCCGCTGCCTGCATCTCGGCGAGCGTCACTCCCGCCTCCACCACCATGACCATGTCCGCCGGTTGGTATTCGACGATGCGCCGCAACCCGCGGGTTCGCACGACCGCGTCGATCCGCTCGGGCACAGCGCCCAGCTCCAGCTCGGTGCCGCCCCCGACGAAGGCGACGCGCCGCCCTTCGCGCGCGAGCTGCGCCATGATTTGCGCGGCCTCGGCGACGCTGGTCGGCTCGTGCGCCACCGCCCCCTGGAATGCCGGGATCATCCGCGCCCCGCCTCGCCGCTCGCCTCCAGCGGATGCGGCGCGTACTTGCCTGGCTTGTCGCCGCACAGGCGCGGCGTGGGGAACACCTTCCCCGGGTTCATCCGCCCCTCGGGATCGAACGAGCAGCGCAGGAGCGCCATGGTGGCGAGGTCTTCCTCCGAGAACAGCTCGCCCATGTACGGCGCCTTGTCGGCGCCGACGCCGTGCTCACCGGTGATCGACCCACCGGCGCGGATGCAGGCGCGCAGGATCTCTCCCCCGACCTTCTCGGCCAGCTCCTCCTGGCCGTGGATGCGCGCGTCGTAGAGGACCAGCGGGTGCAGGTTGCCGTCGCCCGCGTGGAACACGTTGGCGATGCGCAGCCCGGCGCGCGCCCCCAGCTCCTCGATCTCGCGCAGCACCTGCGCGATGACCGACCGCGGGATCACCCCGTCCTGCACCATGTAGTTGGGCGAGATGCGGCCGACGGCGGCAAAGGCGCTCTTGCGCCCCTTCCACATCGTCTGCCGCTCGGCCTCGTCCCTCGGGAGGCGTACGAGCAGCGCGCCGGCCTCGCGCGCGATGCGCACCGCCTCCTGCGCGGTGTGCTCCACCTCGGCGAGGGGCCCGTCCACGTCCATGAGCAGGGCGGCGCCCACGTCGGGCCAGTCCACTCCCGTGGCCGCCTTGATGGCCACGATCGCCAGGCGGTCCATCATCTCGATGGCGGCGGGCACGATCCCGGCGGCGATGATGCGCGAGACGGCGTTGCCGGCCTCGTCGGTCGAGGGGAAGGTGGCGAAGAAGGTCCGCGTCGCCTCCGGCTTGCGCAAGACGCGCAGCACCACCTCGGTCACGATGCCCAGCGTCCCTTCGCTCCCCACCAGCGCGCCAGTCAGGTCGTAGCCGGGCGTGTCGAGGACGGGCCCGCCCAGGTCGACCACCGAGCCGTCGGCAAGCACCATGCGCGCGCCGAGCACGTGGTTCACGGTGAAGCCGTACTTCAAGCAGTGCGCGCCGCCCGAGTTCTCCGCCACGTTGCCGCCGATGCTGCACACGCTCTGCGACGACGGATCGGGCGCGTAGTAATAGCCCTCCGGAGAGAGCCGCCGGCTCACCTCCAGATTGATGACGCCGGGCTCGACGCGCATCCACCCGTTGGGCAGGTCGATTTCGAGGATGCGCTTCATCCGCGCCAGGCCGACCAGCACGCAGCCAGGCACCGGGAGCGCACCGCCGGACAAGCCCGTTCCCGAGCCGCGCGGAACGAGCGGCAGGCCGTGCGCCCGGGCGATCTTCACGACCTCGGCCACCTCGGCGGTCGTCTCCGGGAGGACCACCACCGCCGGGGTGAGGCGGAAGCTGGTCAGGCCGTCGCACTCGTAGGTGCGCAGCTGCTCCGGCTCCGTGATGCAGTTCCGGTCGCCGACGGCCTGCCGCAAGGAACGGATGGCGGCTTGGGAAATCATGGCACGGCGGAGTTCGACCACAAGTCCACGGTCAGGACAAGTGTACAGGATCATCGGAACCTGCTTTGCGACGAAAGACGGGTGGACTACAGTGCCGCGTCCCACCCACCCGCGAGGAGGGAGCATGACCGATCGAAGGACGAAGTTGGGCCGCCGCTCCGTCTTGAAAGGGCTTGCCGCCGGCACCGCCGCCGCCGCGCTCCCCACCATCCTGATGCGCAAGGCCTCGGCGCAGCAGGAGAAGACGCTCCGCATCGTGCAGTGGAAGCATTTCGTGCCGGACTACGACCGCTGGTTCACGCAGTTCGCGCAGCAGTTCGGCGAGAAGAACAAGTGCACCGTCCAGGTCGACTACGTCGCGACGCCCGACCTGCCGACCGCCATCGCCGCCGACATCTCCCGCGGCGGCGGCCACGACGTCTTCCACCTGAACGGCACCGGCGCCTGGCTGTACGAGCAGGTCCTGGTCGACGTCTCCGACGTCGCGACCAAGCTCGAGAAGGAGCACGGGCCGTGGATCAAGGAGTCGACCTCGATCGGGCAGGTGAAGGGCAAGTGGCTGGCGATCCCCTCCTGGTACATCTCGTATCCGCTCATCATCAACAGCGGCTACTTCAAGGAAGCGGGCGAGACGTATACCGAAAAGACCACCTGGCAGGAGCTGATCAAAAGCGGCGCCAAGCTGAAGAAGGCCGCTCACCCGTTCGGCATCCCCGTCTCGAACACGCCTGACGCCAACGACGACCTGCTTCCCTGGATGTGGTCCTTCGACGCGACCACCTTCGACAAGGACGGGAAGGTCGCGTTCAAGCGCAAGGAGATCGTCGAGTGGCTCCGCCACGCCAAGGAGTTCTACGAGCAGACGATGACGGAGGAGGTGCTGGGCTGGGACGACAGCTCCAACAACCGCTTCATCGCCTCGGGCAAGGGGTCGATGGTCTGCAACCCGATCAGCGCCTACCGGACGGCCGCGAAGGACAACCCGGACGTGTTCAAGAACCTGGCCGTGGTGAAGACTCCGTTGGGTCCCAAGGGCCGGTTCAACGGCGCGCGCACCATGAGCTACGGGATCTACAACTTCTCGAAGGTGCAAGATCTCGCCAAGGAGTTCCTCGCCGCGATGGACGGGCCGGAGTTCCTCAAGGGGTTCGAGGCCTCGACCGGGTACAACCATCCCTTCCTGCGCGCGTTCCTGAAGAAGCCGATGCCGGTGATCGGGAACGAGCCCAAGCTGCAGCTCCTCCAGGACTTCCAGGAGGACGTGCACTTCATCGGCTATCCGGGCCCGATGACGAAGACCGCGACCAGCATGTACGCGAAGTTCATCATGCCCACCATGCTCGCCGAGGTGTGCAAGGGGAAGAACCCGCGCCAGGCCATGGAAGAGGCGGAGCAAAAGCTCCGGGGAGTGTAGGGCTTGGCAGAGGTCCTCCTCGAGCGAGTGGAAAAGCGGTTCGGGGAGACCCGGGCCGTGGCTGGTGTCGACCTGACGGTGCGCGACCAGGAGTTCGTCATCCTGGTCGGGCCCAGCGGGTGCGGGAAGACGACGACCCTGCGGATGATCGCCGGCCTGGAGGAGGTCACGGCCGGCGACATCCGCATCGGAGGCAAGTCCGTCGTCCACCTGGCGCCGCGCGACCGCGACATCGCCATGGTCTTCCAGAGCTACGCGCTCTACCCGCACATGGACGTGTACCGGAACATGGCCTTCTCGCTGCAGCTGCGCGGCCTGCCGAAGAAGGAGATCGACCGGCGCGTGCACGAGGTGGCGGAGATCCTCGGGCTCACACCCGAGATCAAGCGGAAGCCGCGCCAGCTCTCGGGAGGGCAGCGGCAGCGCGTCGCGGTCGGCGCCGCGCTCTGCCGGCAGGCCGGAGTGCTGCTCTTCGACGAGCCCCTCTCCAACCTCGACGCGAAGCTCCGGGTGCACATGCGCACCGAGCTCAAGCGCCTGCACCAGCGCGTGCGCACCACCAGCGTGTACGTGACCCACGACCAGGTCGAGGCGATGACGATGGGAGACCGCATCGTCATCATGAACGGCGGCAAGATCATGCAGGTGGCGACGCCGCTCGAGGCGTACGACAAGCCCGCCAACCGCTTCGTGGCTGGCTTCATCGGCACGCCGCCGATGAACTTCTTCGAAGGAGAGCTGCGCGATGGCGGCGTCCGGCTCGCCGGGGACATCCGGCTGCAGCTCGCCCGGCCGCTTCCCGGCGAGCCGGGCAAGAAGGTGATCTTCGGGATCCGCCCCGAGCACATCGCCGTGAAGAACGGCAAACCCGAGGCTGCGGCGGTGCCGTCCGTCATCGAGGTGGTCGAGCCGCTCGGCCACGACGTGGTCGCTACCGCGCGCTGCGCGGCCGGGCCCTTCCAGCTCAATGCGGAGATCCACGAGAAGCTCAAGGCGCAGCAGCAGATCGACCTGTGGTTCGATCTCTCGCGGGCGTACCTGTTCGACAAGGAGAGCGAGTGCGCCCTCTAGTCGCTGCGCGACCGGCGCCGGCGGAGGAGCCGATCGCGGTCAACCAGGTCGGTCCGCGCGGGCGGATCCCGCTCCTCGAGCGCGAGGCGCCGCTCGGGTATCTCCTCGTCCTGCCCGCGGTGCTCTACCTGGGAATCTTCATCGCCTATCCGTTCGTGATGTCGGTGGGCTTGAGCTTCCTCGACGCGCAGGCGGGCAGCGCGAGGTGGGCCTTCATCGGCTGGAACAACTATTCCAAGGTCGACGCCTACCAGATCGTCGCCAACAACTTCCGCATCGCGAGCTTCGACAGCGAGCAGGATGCCCGGGCGTTCGCCAGCCAGCGCAAGCAGGGCACCGTCACCACCGAGCCGTCGGGCCAGCGCTTCAAGGCCGTCCTGCACGTCGGGGGCAAGGACGTGCCGCTCATCGAGATGGACAGCGACAGCGACGCCTCGTTCAACGCCGGCAGCGTGCTGCAGGACCTGGACTGGACGGTGCGTCGGCATGGCAAGAAGTGGGACGTGATCGCGAACACCGGCGAGAACCCCATCACGCTCGGCGAGTTCAGCGACCGGTCCAAGATGAAGGAGGAGCTGAAGCACGACCTGTTGGTCGAGGCCGACACCAAGGTCATCTCGAAGGGGACGGGGGTGCTCCAGGACTCGAACTTCCCGCTCGCCCTGAAGAACACGTTCAAGTACACGTTCTTCACCGAGTTCTTCAAGATGCTCATCGGCGTGCCATGCGCGCTGCTCCTCAACCGCAAGTTCGCCGGGCGCAGGCTGCTGCGCGGCCTGCTCGTCATCCCGTGGGTGATCCCGATCGCGATCAGCGCGCAGGCGTGGCTGTGGATCCTGGACTCCACCTACAGCGTGATCAACTGGACCTTGACCCACCTGCACATCCTGTCCCCCGGCCACGTGATCAACTTCCGTGGCGACGCCGACTACGCGATGGGGTCGGTCATCGCCGTCAACATCTGGCGAGGCTTCCCCTTCACCGCCATCATCATCCTGGCGGGCCTGACGGCCATCCCGGACGAGATCCTCGAGCGCGCGCGGCTCGACGGAGCCAACGCCTTCCAGCGCTTCTTCCACATCATCGCCCCGATGGTGCGGCCCATCCTGATGGTCAGCCTGCTCTTCTCGGTGATCTTCAGCTTCACCGACTTCAACACCATCTGGATCATCACCAAGGGCGGTCCGTACGACCAGACGCAGGTGCTCTCGACCTACGCGTACCAGCTCGGGATCAACGCGGGCTACCTGGGGAAGGGCGCCGCCATCTCGCTCTTCATGTTCCCGATCATGGCGGTGATGGTCTTCGCCATGCTGCAGTTCCTGCGCCGGGAGAACATGTGACGCTCTGGCGCAGGCTCAAGCCGCACGTCGCCTCGTGGGGAGGGCTCACGCCCTTCCTCGCCTTCGCGCTGTTTCCCTTCTACTGGGCGGTGATCACCTCCTTCAAGGCGGATGCGAACCTCTACGACCTCCACCGCCAACCGTTCTGGTTCTCCAAGACCGACGGGCAGAGCGGGCAGCCGTACCACAAGGACATCATCGTCCCCGCCTCGTTCCGGGACGGGCCGGTCCAGTGGCGGATCGACGTCGGCGCGCACACCACGCGCTCGGACAGCGAGCAGTCCCCGGCCCCGATCGCGACCATCGGCGACCAGACCGTCTACAGCCCGGTCGACGGCACGCTGGCGCGGATCGACATCCCCACCGGCCAGCCCGGACATCCCAACGACGTCATCGGCAGCATCCAGGTGGTCCCCAACTCCTGGCTTTGCGACTCGTTCGTCTCGCTCTGCACCACGCTCACGCATTACCGCTTCCTCGCCTCGACTCCCTTCTACGGTTGGATGCGCAACTCGCTCGTGGCGGGCGCGGCGGTGGTGCTCATCACCATCCTCATCTCGGTGCCGGCGGCGTACGCGCTGGCGCGGCTGCGATTCCGCGGCAACCGCGCGCTCGGCATCGGCATCTTCCTCACCTACCTGATTCCGCCGACCATCCTCTTCATCCCGTTCTCGCAATTCGTCGGTAGCCTGCACATCGCCGACAAGATCTGGTCGCTCATCCTGAGCTACCCGACCTTCACCATCCCCTTCTGCTCCTGGCTCCTGATGGGCTTCTTCCGCAGCGTGCCGAAGGAGATCGAGGAGCGGGCGCTGTTGGACGGCGCCACCCGCCTGCAGATGCTGCGCCTGGTGGTCATCCCGGTGGTCCTGCCGGGCATCCTCACCGCGGCGATCTTCGCCTTCACGCTTTCGTTCCAGGAGTACGTCTACGCGCTGACCTTCATCAGCTCGACGGTCAACCGCACCCTTCCCGTCGGCATCAGCGTCGAGATGGTCCGCGGCGACGTCTACTTCTGGGGGCCTCTGATGGCCTCCGCCATCATCGGCTCCATCCCCGTGGTGATCGTCTACGCCCTCTCCCTCGACTGGTTCATCTCCGGCATGACCACCGGCGCCGTGAAGTAGAGCCAAACCGATTACACCACGGAGCACACGGAGCACACAGAGTTGCTGTTTTCAAAAAACGAATCTCCGTGCTCTCCGTGTGCTCCGTGGTGCAATTGTTTTGTCACAGACCGAGGTAGGCAGAGCGAATGGCCGGGTCGGCGAGGAGGTCCGCCGAGGTGCCGGAGAGTTTCACGGTGCCCGTTTCGATGACGTAGCCGCGGCGGGCCACTTCCAGGGCTTTCTGGAGGTTCTGCTCGACCAGCAGGATGGTGATCCCTTGCTGATGGAGCGTGCGCACGATGTCGAACACCTGAACCACCAGGATGGGCGCGAGCCCCAGGCTGGGCTCGTCGAGCATGAGCAGGCGCGGCTCGCTCATCAGCGCGCGGCCGATGGCGCACATCTGCTGCTCGCCCCCGGAGAGGCTCCCC
>JBJMQJ010000196.1:0-28596 GCA_045802765.1 Myxococcales bacterium | reverse complement strand
GGCTGCGCCGCCTACCTGCTCCACATGCGCGAGCTGATGCGCGTCTCGCGGCGCATCCCGGCGGATGCCGTCCCGCCCGAGCCGCCGCCCGAGTTGTCGCGCGCATTCGCGTCTTGGAAAGCGGATCGGGCGTAGCGCTCCTAGTTGTAGGCCCAAATGCGCGCCTCGCGGCGAGGCGTGGGGAAGATCTCCTTTGCCCAGGGGTCGACGGAGTCGACGAAGCAGACGGAGTCGATGATCCACTCGAGGTGCCGCTGCTCGTCCGCGTAGTGATCCGGATGTCTTGCTTCGTCGCCTCGGGCAGCGTCCCGCAGATCGAGGGCCGACCAGTAGTTACCGGCCCGCGAGCCATTCGCCGAGGCCGCCGTGCCGCGAGCATGTGCCCGGCGGTGCAGGCTACCCAGCACGGCCAGCGCACGCGAGCTACGGACGAACGGGTGGTTGGCCGCCTCTGCAGCGGGAGGGAGTATCTTCCCGTCTGTTCGGGTTGCGCGGCCACGAACGATCGCCAATTTCGGTATTCGCACCGCCGGGCGCGGAGCGCGCATCAGCCTCCGGAGGCGAACTCGGGGTACAGCGTCATGCCGCCGTCCACGAACAGGCTGATCCCGTTCACGTAGTCCGAATCGTCCGAGGCGAGCCACACCGCCGCCTGGGCGATGTCCTCGGGCTCCCCGATGCGCTTGTAGGGGATGAGCCGCAGCAGCGAATCGAGCGCCTCGGGCGTGCTCCAGGCGTCGCGGTTGATCGGCGTGCGCACGGCGCCCGGGGCGATGCTGTTGACCCGGATGCGGTGCGGGGCCACTTCCTGGGCAAGGCTCTTCATCATCAGCATCACCCCGCCCTTCGAGGCGGCATAGTTGGCGTGCCTCGCCCAGGGGATGACCTCGTGCACCGAGCTGATGCAGATGATCTTCCCCGCCGCGCGGGACACCGCTGGAACCACGCCGCGCCGCTTGAACTCGCGGACCGCCTCGCGCGCGCAGAGGAACTGGCCGGTCAGGTTGACGCCGATCACCGCGTTCCACTGCTCCAGGGTCAGCTCCTCGAACGGCGCGTCGCGCTGCAACCCGGCGTTGTTGACCAGGATGTCCACCGTGCCGAGCTGCTCGACGGCGCTGCGGAACAGGTCCTTCACCTCGGACTCGCGCGAGACGTCGGCGCGGATGGCGAGAGCGCGGCCGCCTTCCTGCGCGATGTCCTTCACCAGCGCGACCGCGGCGTCCTCGCCGTCGCGGTAGTTCACGACCACGTCTGCCCCAGCGCGCCCGAGCGCGACGGCGATGGCCTTCCCGATCCCGGAATTCGCTCCGGTGACGATGGCCTTCTGCCCCTTCAACGGCGAGCTCTTCGTCATGTCCGCCTCCGATCGAGAGTGCGCGCAGCCGGCCAGCCGTTACGCCCCGCCGGCCAGCAGCGCATCGGCCGGCCGGATAGCGCCGGCCTGCGCCAGCAGTCTTCCCGGAATGAGGAGCGTTACGCGGCTGCGATCAGGGCGTCGGCTCGATAGCCGCGCCGACCGGCATCTCGACGGTTTCGTGCGCGCGGTGCTCCCGGGCGAGGAGCAGGTAGATGGCCGGGACGAAGAAGAGAGTGAAGGCCGTCCCGATCGCCATGCCCGCCACCAGCACCAGCCCGATGCTGTTGCGCGCCGCCGCGCCCGGACCGGTCACCAGGGTGAGCGGGAAGTGGCCGCACACCGTCGCGACGCTCGTCATCAGCACCGGGCGCAGGCGCGTCACGGCGGCGTTCTTCACCGCCTCGATCTTCGACTGGCCTTCCTCCTGCAGCTTGTTCGCGAACTCGACGATGAGGATGCCGTTCTTCGAGATCAGCCCGACCAGCGTGACCAGGCCCACCTGCGAATAGACATTCATGGTGGTGGTCCAGCCGTTGGTCCAGAACGGGATGTTCGGGTTCGGCATCTTGAGGAAGGTCATCAGCAGAGCGCCGAACATGGCCAGCGGCACCGAGCCGGCCAGGATGACGAACGGATCGCGGAAGCTGTTGAACTGGGCCGCCAGCACCAGGAAGATGAGGACGACCGCCAGCATGAACGCCGGAAGGAACCTGTCGCCCTCGGTGCGAAGCTGGCGCGACTCGCCGGTGTAGTCGATGGCGTAGCCCTTGGGCAGGACCTGCGCCGCCTGCCCTTCCAGGTACCGCAGCGCCTCGTCGAGCGGCCGGAAGGCCACGCCGCTCAGCTTGACCGCGTTGAGCTGCTGGAAGCGGTTGAGGGTGCGCGGGGTGACCGAGTCGTGGATGGTGGCGATTGTGCTGAGGGCGACCAGCTGGCCGTTCGGGCCGGTGACGTGGATGTCCTGCAGCTGCTCCGGGTTCATCCGCTCGGCGCGCAGGACCTGCGGGATGACCTTGTAGCTCCGCCCGGCCACGCTGAAGCGGTTGACGTAGTTGCCGCCGACGGCGGCGCCCAGGTCCTGCGCGACCGTCTGCAGGTTGAGCCCCAGCTCCGCCACCTTCTCGCGGTCGATGTCGATCTCGGACTGCGGCTGATCGATCTTGGTGTCGATGATGGGCGGGAAGGCGAACATCCCGCTCTGGGCCGCCCTCTGCTGGATCTCCTGTGCGAAGCCGAGGATCTGGCTGGGCTCGGCCGTCGACGCGATGACGAACTCGACCGGGAAGCTGCCGCCCCCAGGCAGCGCGGGCGGGAGGATGGCGAAGGACTGCACGCCGGGGATGGGCGCCACCTTCGCGGAAATCTCGGGAAGGACCTGGAAGGCATTGCGCTTGCGCTCGTCCCAGGGCTTCAGGCCCGCTCCCCAGAATCCGCCGGTCGGGAAGGTGATCTGGAAGGTGAACTGGGTCTCCGGGATCTCGAACGCCTCCTTGTTGATCGCCCGGGTGGACTGCGTGACCTGCTCCAGGGTGGAGTTCGACGGGGTGTTGACGATGCCAAACACCACGCCCTGGTCCTCGGCCGGCGCCAGCTCCTTCGGCGACTGGCTGAACATGAGCAGGGCCAAGACGCCGATGACGACCCAGGCGGCGTAGATCGCGCCGCGCGCCCGGAAGGTGGTCTCGAGGGCGCGCCCGTAGGCCGCCTTGACGCGATCGAAGGTGCGGTTGACGAACGCGGCGAAGCCTTTTTCGTCGTGGCTCTGGCGCAAGAGGTACGCGGACATCACCGGCGAGAGGGTCAGCGCGACCACGCCCGAGATGGTGACGGCGCCCGCCAGCGTGAGCGCGAACTCGCGGAAGAGCGAGCCGGTGAGCCCGCCCTGGAAGGCGATGGGCGCGTAGACCGCCGCCAGGGTGATGGTCATGGAGATGATCGGGCCGACCAGCTCGCGCGCCCCCTTCAAGGCCGCGTCCAGCGGCTTCAGGCCTTCTCGCAGGTGGCGTTCGACGTTCTCCACCACCACGATCGCGTCGTCGACCACCAGGCCCACCGACAGCACGATGGCGAGCAGCGTGAGCAGGTTGATGGTGAACCCGAACACCTGGATGAGGAAGACGCCGCCGATGAGCGACACCGGGATGGCGACCACCGGCACCAGCGCCGAGCGGAAGGAGCCGAGGAAGAGGAAGATCACGACGACCACGATGAGCAGCGTGTCGCGCAAGGTGCTGACCACCTCGCGGATGGCGCTGCGGATGTAGGCGGTGCCGTCGTAGGCGATGGTGGCCTTGATCTGCTCGGGAAGCTCCTTCTGCAAGGAGTCCATCTCGACGCGGATGCGCTTGATCACGTCGAGCGAATTGGCGTTGGGCAGCGACCACACGCCGATGAACACCGCGGTCTGCCCGCTGAAGTTGACCAGGCTGTCGTAGTCCTCCGCGCCGAGCACGACGTCGGCGATGTCGCGGAGGTGCACGGTCGAGCCGTTGCCCTGGCGGATCACCATCTGCTCGAATTCCGCCGGCGAGCGGAGGTCGGTGTTGGCCGTCAGGTTGACCTGGACGAGCTGACCCTTGGTCTGGCCCACGGCGGCCAGGTAGTTGTTCTGGGCCAGCGCCTGCCGCACCTGCGCCGGGCTGACGTTGAGCGCCGCCATCCGATCGGGCTTCAGCCAGATGCGCATGGCGAAGGTGCGCGCGCCGAGGATGTCGGCGCGCTGCACGCCTTCCACCGCGGTGAGCCGGGGCTGGACGATGCGCACGAGGTAGTCGGTGATCTCGTTCTGCTTGAGGAACTCCGAGGAGAAGCTCAGGTAGGCGGCGGCGAACTGACTGTCGGCCGACTCGATGTTGATGATCGGCACCTCCGCCTCCGGAGGCAGGTCCCCGCGCACCTGGTCGACCTTGGAGCCGATCTCCGCGAGCGCCTTGGTGGAGTCGTAGTTGAGGCGGAGCCGCGCGCGGATGGTGGAGACGTTCTGCTTGCTCTCGGACTCGATGTAATCGATGCCGTCCGCCGCCGCGATGACGCGCTCGAGAGGCGTGGTGATGTAGCCCCGCACCAGCTCGGCGTTGGCGCCGACGTACGTGGTCGTGACCGTGATCGCCGCGTTCTCGCTGCGCGGGTACTGGCGGACGTTGAGGGAGCGGATCGCCTGCACGCCGGCGATGACGATGATCAGGTTGACGACGATCGCCAGGACCGGCCGCCGGATGAACAGGTCGGTGATCTTCATGGATGGCCCTCTCGGCGATTCACTTGTCGACGGGCTTGGGCGCCAGCTCGGCGCTGGGCGCCAGGTCGTTCCGGACCATCACGGCGACGCCGTTGCGCAGCTTGAAGGCGCCGCTGCTCACCACCGTCTCTCCGGCGGTCAACCCGGAGACGACGGCGACCAGGTCTCCGCGGCGTTCGCCCAGCCGGACGAACTTCTGATGGGCGACCAGGATCGCCTCGTGGCCTGGATCCTTCTTCTCCTCCAGCGCGAAGACCGAGTCGCCGTAGGGCGCGTAGATCACCGCGGTGGCCGGGATCGCCAGCACCGGCCGCTTCTCCGGCGAGATCACGTCGACGTTGGCGAACATCCCCGGCCGTAGCCGGCCGTCCGAGTTGGACACGGTGGCGCGGACGCGCACGTTCCGCGTGGAAACGTCCACCTCGGGATTGATGGTGGTGAGGACCCCGTCCCAGCTCTGCTGCGGGAACACGTCGGTGCGCAGGCGCACTCGCATCCCGGGCGCCAGGTCCGTCAGCGCCTGCTGGGGAAGCCAGAAGTCGGCGTGGATGGGATCGATCGACTGCAGCGAGGCGACCAGCGTCCCGGGGGAGAGCACCTGTCCGAGCTCGACTTGCCGGATGGCCACCCTGCCGTCGAACGGCGCCCGGATGGTCTTCTTCGCGATGGTGGCTTGCAGCACCGCCACGTTGGCGACCGTCTGCTTGCCGCGCGCGTCCGCCGCATCGAGCTCGGCAGCCGAGCTGTAGTCGGAAGCGCGCAGCGTCCGCGACCGCTCCAGCGTGGCCCTGGCCAGCTCGGCGTCGGCCCTGGCCGCCGCGAGCTGCGCCTGCTCGGTAGAGGCGTCCAGCTCGACGAGCACCTCGCCGCGCCGGACGAACGCGCCGGACTCGAATCCGATCCGGCGCACCAGGCCAGGCACTTCCGACGCGACGGTCACCGCGCGCACGGCGACCAACGTGGCCACGGCGCCCCGCGACGATTCCCACTGCCCCGCCTCCACCTTGGCGGAGGTCACCGACTCGGGCGGGGGAGCGAAGGACTTCCCCGCGTTGATCATCGAGCGGATCTGCGCCGCCTTGATCCCTACCAGGACCAGCACCACCGCGAGCAGTGCGGCCACGGCGACGATCCAGACGCGCCGGCGGTTGGAGCGGCGGGCCACGCGTCCCGAGCTTGCCGCGACCTCCACCGGAGCCTCCTCGTCCGTCATGCCGGGGTGAACGCCTGCTAGATCCTCATCCATGCCATCCCCCGGGTTGCGCACCGTTCAATTGCGCGACGTTGCGATGCCAGCGGGGCGGAATCGTTTCCGATTCCTTGCCAGACATCGCCGGATCGCGCGGTCGCACACTGCCACGAAAGCCCTTGCCGGACCATGACTTTCCAGGTACGCAGCCGCCCGATTCTCATTTCGCCGCCCACGGCGTCAACCAATACATGGCGCCGTTGAGATCGGCGATGGTGAGCGCGACGAACACCGCGCCTGCCGTTCCTCGCGAAAGGGACAGCTCGCGGACGCCGATGGAGAGACCCAAGCGATCCTGCAGCACGAGCACCGACCCTTCGGCGCCGAGGTCCACGCGCGCAGGTCCGCTCCAGTGCACGGCGGCGCGAGGCCCGAGCCCCAGGCTCAACCCGCCGGCGTGCACGGTCGGCCGCAGCCCGAAGGTGCTCGAGACCCGGCCAGCGGACAGCTCCGCGTCGATGGGCTGCACCGTGCTCAAGAGCGAGAACCGCGGCCCGATGCGCAGCATGGGCTCCAACCAGGACAAGGCCAGACCTCCGCGGGCGACGTCGAGCGCGAGCCGATAGGGCACGGCATGCGCGGCGACGATCGGCAGCCACCTCCCTTCCACCAGGGGCCGATCCGGGACGGTGGAGGGGTCGAGCACGAACCGCACGCTGGAGGTCCTGCTCTCGCCGCCGCGGGTCCAGAGCTCTCCCGCTCCGAGCGCGAACAGCACCTGCTCCTTCTGCGCCATGTCGGTGCGGCGCGAAGGGTCCAGCTCGATCGCGAGCGTGCGATCGAGCCCCTTTCGCAGCGTGCTGGCGATCCACCGCTGCGGGTCCGAGAGCGCGAGCTGCATCGCAGCGCTTTTGGGCTGGTATCCGGCCGCGGCGAGGCCATCGAGGAACTCGTCGAAGGTCAGCTCCGCGGCGCAGAGCGGCTCCAGGTCCAGCTCGGTGCATGGCTGCTTGCGCGTGAAGAGGACCGAGAGGGCGATGTTGACGGGATCGGCGGGGCGCGCCGCCGGCGGAGGTCCGAGCCAGTTCCACTCCGCCGAACGCTCCATCTGGGCGGCGCGGGCGCTGCTGCCGAGCGAAGCAGCGAGCTCCGCCCGCGCCAAGGCGCGAAAGACGGCGCCGACGGTAGGCGACTCGAGGATGCCCAGCTCGCGCCCGCCGCTGCCCAGGATCGCTCCGATGCAGCTCTGCGTTGCCTCGGAATGCGGATCGATCTGCCCGCTGCCGTCGGCGCTGCGGCCCGGCGTCGGGAGCCTCGTCTGGTACGGATCGAGGTCGTTGCAGATGGCGGCCGCCAGCTCATGCACGCCGTCGTAGACGCCGGCGGCGTAGTCGAGCTCGCGCAAAGGGCGGTCGAGGAAAGCGGCGAAGTTGAAGAACTGGCTGCCGGCGATCGGGCTGAAACGGCTGCTCAGGAACAGGCCCCGCTCGCCGGATGCGGGCGTGACGTCCTGCCATTCCTGCTGGACGGCCGTGGCGCGCGCCGCGAGCGCCTGCAGCCGGGGCCGTAGCTGGACCAGTCGCTCGAGATGGACCGAGGGGACATCCAGGTCCGGCCGCGCGGGCCGGGGCGACCGGAGCCGCGTGAGGACGGGGACGATGACGCCGGCGGGAAAAAGCTCGTCGTCCGCGCGCCGGCGAAGCTCGTCCAGCGCGGCGGATGCTTCCCGCGCGCCCTCGGCCTGTCCATGCGCGATCGCGACGAGCGTCTGCTCCACCAAGGCGTTGGTCACGCGGTTCGCGCTCGCCACGAGCGCGGATCCACGCTGCGAGATGTCCAGCATGTCGACGCGGAGCTGCTGGAGGACGTCGTCGGGAACGGTCCCGCTCACCAGGCCAGGGAACTCGCCGGCCACGTAGCCGAGGACGGCGCTGACGATCTGGACCCGCTGCGCGAGCAGCACGGCCAGCCGGGCGCGCTCCTCGGGAGGCGCCTGCCGGTTCTCCAGGATCATCGCCCTGGACCGCCGGATGGCATTGTCGCTGGCCGAAAGGAGGACGACCTGATGCACCAGCGCGGCCAGCTCGGGGGCGGAGAGGCGCCGGTCCACCACCGCCCGCGCCGGCGCGTCGTCCCGGAGCGGATCGGCGCCCGGCACGCCGCGCACCGCGCCGGCGCACACCTCGTGCGCGGCGAGCGCCTGGGGCGTGGGGCCGGCGGTGGCGATGCGCAACAGGCAGCTCTGCAGCACGCGGCCGAAGCGGATCCGCTCCGCGATCGACCCGGAGAACGGGGC
Source organism: Myxococcales bacterium (assembly GCA_045802765.1). Lineage (GTDB taxonomy): Bacteria > Myxococcota > Myxococcia > Myxococcales > 40CM-4-68-19 > VBKO01. Next base: position 20,513 of record JBJMQJ010000196.1, on the reverse strand, counting down.
CGGCGCGGGCATCTTGGCCGCGGGCGCATCGAGGCTGGTGAGCTGCGAGAGCAATGCGCCGTAGTCGGTGAGAGCGAGCGCCATCTGCGTCATGAGGTTCCGGCTGGTGCGGTTCCAATGCCGTGCCTCGACGGTGCGCGACAGCTCGCGGTTGCGGGCAGTGGCGACCAGATCGGTGGTCAGCCGCAGCACGCCAGTCGCGCCTTGCCCGCTTCCGGCGGCGGATTCCGGCGGATCCGGCGGCCGCAGCCGGCGGACGTCGGGATCGATGAACACGTAGATGACGGGATGGAACAGGCGCGGCCGGACAGACGCTTCGGCCTGCTCGATGGCCAGGCCGACGGGCGCGTTGTCGAACACGCCGCCATCGACGAAGCGGCGGCGACACACCCGCAGCTCGCTGCCTGCCTGCATCATCGACTGGGCCGCGCAGCTCTTGCCGCCGCTGGGGTGGGCGGGATCGGGTCCAGGGCAGGTCGCGGACTCGGGCGCCTCGTCGTCGTCGCAGGAGCGAACGCACTCGCAGAGCGTGCGCGGGCCGAAGGCGAGGGGAAATGCGGAGGAGGCGAGCAGCGCCTGCATGACGCTCTCGGGATCCAGGTAGGGCCCCAGGGGGTCCGGCACCTCGGCGAGCGCGAGAACGCTCTCGGTCGCGTCGCGGTCAGGCAAGTGCTGCCGGCGCATGCGAACGCGCCCTGCCGCGTCGACCTCGAGCACCATCGGCAGCACGGCTCGCTGGGAGCTGGCGCGCAGGCCTGCCGCCTCGCGCCGTTCCGGACGCGCCCGCGTCAGCGTGATCCCGATCGGAAGGGCACACCCGGGGCGGAGGCGCAGCGAACCGGGAGTGAACACGTCCCTGCGCACCTCGGCGATCAAGGGTCCGAGCGCGGAGCTGGCGAGGACGCCGTCGTCGGGCCCGTACGCAGCGGGATTTTCGGGAAGGAGCGCATCGAGCGAGACGCCCAGCCAGGCATCCCGGAGCATGTTCCCGTCGACCGAGGCGTTGCGGGTGGAGCCGTCCGCCTCGCACCAGAGCACGGCGGCAAGGAGCGCGTTGATGCTCCCGGCCGAGGCGCCGGTGACGGCGACCAGGCTGGGGCGGCGCGAGGGCAGGAGCGCGCGGGGATCGTTGAACTCTCGCTCGCGCAGGCGGAGGAACCGCACCACGGCCCAGTTCAGCCCCGCCTCGTAGGAGCCGAGGCTTACGCCGCCGCTGATGGTGAGCGCGAACTGGTCCTCGCCGGGGTCGTCGGCGCGCGCTCCGGCGGCCGGCGCGGCGACGAGCGCGAGCGCGATCAGAGCACACGCCACCTGCCGGCCCCCCGAGTCCGAGCCGCGGACGATAAGTGGCGGCGCGGGCGGGAGCAAATGCCGCGGATCCGCGCACCCGGCGGGATCCGCCGCGCATCCAAGGCGAACATGGTTGCCCACTCCGTCTTGGATCTGGCCCCGATCGCCGAAGGGGGAGACGCCCGCTCGGCCCTCCGCAACTCGCTCGACCTCGCCCGCCACGCGGAGCGGTGGGGTTACCGCCGCTACTGGCTCGCCGAGCACCACGGGATGCCGGGCATCGCCAGCGCGGCGACGGCGGTGGTGATCGGGCACGTCGCCGCGGGCACCTCGACCATCCGCGTCGGCGCGGGCGGGATCATGCTGCCAAACCACGCGCCGCTGGTCATCGCCGAGCAGTTCGGCACCCTCGAGTCGCTCTTTCCCGGCCGGATCGATCTCGGCCTCGGGCGCGCGCCGGGCACCGATCAACGCACCTCGATGGCGCTCCGCCGCAACCTGGACGTGGACGTCGACGCGTTTCCGAACGACGTGGTCGAGATCATGGAGCACTTCCGCCCGGCGGAACCCGGTCAGCCGGTCGTGGCGGTGCCTGGCGCCGGGCTGAACGTACCGATCTGGATCCTGGGGTCGAGCCTCTACGGCGCCCAACTCGCCGCCGCGCTGGGCCTCCCTTACGCATTCGCTTCGCACTTCGCGCCCGCGCTATTGATGCAGGCGATCGAGCTGTATCGCTCCAGGTTCCGTGCGTCGGCGCAGCTCGCCCGTCCTTACGTCATGGTGGGGATGAACCTGATCGCCGCCGACGCCGACCGCGAGGCGGCGCTGCTCGCCACTTCGCTGGAGCAGGCGTTCGTGAACCTGCGCAGCGGCCGCCCGGGCCGACTGCCCCCGCCCGCGCCGGCGCTGCGCTGGGGTGCCGCCGAGCGCGAGATGCTGGACCAGGTCCTCAGCTGCTCCGCGGTGGGATCGCCCCAGACCGTGCAGCGGTGGATGAAGGACTTCGTCGCGCGCACGCGAGCCGACGAGTTGATCATCGCCTCGCAGATCTTCGACCACGACGCCCGGCTCCGCTCGTACGAGATCGGCGCCGAGGTGCTCGGCCGCCCCGCCGCCCCGGCGCAATCCGCCGCGCTTTAGGGTTACGGGGACACCATACGCAACTCCGTCCATAGTTACGGGGACACCATACGCAACTCCGTGCCAGGCACGGGAGTTACGTATGGTGTCCCCGTAACCGTTATGGTGTCCCCGTAACCCCACGGGAGTTGCGTATGGTGTCCCCGTAACCCCGTAACCCCGTAACCTAGAGCGCCGCGTCGAGCAGTGAGAGCGCGGCGGGATGGCGGGCGTCGGTCGCGAGCCGGCTGGCAGGCCCGAGGTGGACGATGGCTCCGGCGGAGAGCACTGCGATGCGATCGCAGATCGATGCGACGAGCCGCAGGTCGTGCGAGACGAGGAGGCAAGCGATGCCGGCGCCCGCGCGCAGGTCGAGCAGCAAATTCGCCATCTGGGCGCGGAGCGAGACGTCGAGCGCGCTCAGCGCCTCGTCCGCGACGAGCAGCGCCGGATCGGTGGCGAGCGCCCGCGCCAGCGCCACCCGCTGCGCCTGACCGCCGGACAGCTCGTGCGGGTACCTGTGCAGGAGCTCGGGTCCCAACTCGACCCGCCGGAGCAACTGCGTCACGCGCGCGCCGCGCTCCGCGGCCGTGGCCAGACGGTGCACCTCGAATGGCTCGGCGACGCTCGTAGCCACCGTCATCCGCGGGTCGAGCGAAGTTGCCGGGTCCTGGAAGACGATCTGCATCTCGCGCCGCGCGGCGCGCAGCTCGCGGGTCGTGAATGCGAGCAGGTCTCGCCCGCGCCAGCGCACGGCGCCGGAGGCGGGCTCGACGAGCCGCAGCGCCGCTCTCGCCAGCGTCGACTTCCCCGACCCGCTTTCCCCGACGAGGCCCAGCATCTCGCCCGGCTCGACCGACAACGACACCCCGTCCAGGACACGGATGCCGCCGCGATCGACGCAGACGCGGTCCAGCTCGAGCAGGGGGACCGTCACGCCGTCTCGACCGGGTGGAAGCAAGCCACCTCGCGGCCGCCGGATCCGGTCAGCTCCGGCTGCGCGGCGGCGCAGTCCGGCAGCGCCCGGGAGCAGCGATCGCGGAACGCGCAACCCGACGGGCGCGCCCACGAAGGCGGCGGCGATCCCGGCACCGGCACGAGGCGGGCGGGAGGACCTCCCACGGGCGGGGGCAAGCCGCGCAGGAGCGCCGCGGTGTACGGATGGCGCGGAGCGGAGAAGACGTCCGACACGGCTCCCCGCTCGACGATGCGCCCCGCGTAGAGCACCGCGATGCGCTCGCAAAGCGCGGCGGCGAGCCCGAGATCGTGGGTGGCGAGGAGCAATGCGACGCCGCGCTCGAGCCGGATCTTGCGCAAGAGCGCCGCGATGTGGCGCTGCGTCACCGCGTCCAGCGCGCTCGTCGGCTCGTCGGCCACGAGAAGCGCGGGGCCGCAGGCGAGCGCGACCGCGATGAGCGCGCGCTGGCGCATGCCGCCGGAAAGCTCGTGGGCGTAACGCCTCGCCGTCTCCGCCGGGAGGCCTACCGTCTGCAGGACATCGAGCGCAGCCGCCGACGCGCTCCTGCGGCCCAGGCGCGCGTGCGCCCGCAGGGCCTCGGTGATCTGCGTTCCGATTCGCATCACGGGATTCAGCGCCGCGAGCGCGTCGGGAAAGACCATGGCAATCGACGAGCCGCGCACCCGCGACATCGAGGCCTCGGGCATCTCGAGGAGGTCTTTGCCCAGCAGCTCCACGCGGCCGGAGGCATGTGCGTCTTCCGGCAACAGACGTAGCAGGGAGAGCGCGATGGTGGACTTTCCGCTGCCGGATTCGCCGATCAGCGCCAGCGCCTCCGCGCGCCCGACTTCAAAGGAGATTCCGTCGACCGCGGCGAAACCGCCGCCCGGGCCGCCGAAGCTCACGCGCAGATCGCGTACGCGCAGCACTCTCCTTCTTTGACCACCCCCGGGGGGCATGTCAAAGTTTTGCAAAAAAACGCGGGAGTTGTAGCGCCACGATGGGCGAAACAGCGGCTACCGACGTGCCCCGGGGACGCGTCTCCGGCAGGTATCGGATCATCGCTTTCCGGGGCGCCGGGAGCGAGGGTTCCGTGTACCTCGCCGACGATCTCTTCACCGGCGAGCAGGTCGCGCTCAAGGTGGGCGCTTGGGCCAGGCTCGCCGCGGAATACGAGCGATCCGCGGCGCTAGCCCACCCGAACCTGGCCCGCGCCATCGCGCTGTGGCCGGACGGCGCTGCGGCGGCGCTATCGTTCGAGTACGCGTCCGAGGACCTCACGGTCCTGACCGGATCGCCCGAACCATCGATCGTTCGGCACGTGGCGGAGATCGCGCGGGCGCTGGGTCACCTGCACCGCCGCGGCATCGTCCATGCCGACGTGAAGCCGCAGAACGCGGTGCTCACCGCCGCGGGCGGGACCCGGCGGGCGCTCCTCATCGACCTGGGGCTCGCGGGAGTCGAGCGCACCTCGCGCGGGAGCCTGGAGTACGCCGCTCCGGAGGTGCTGGAAGGCGGCGCGCCATCCGCCGCGTCCGATCTCTACTCGCTGGGCGTGACCTTGCACGAGCTGCTCTCGGGGACGAATCCGTTCGCGCGCCAGACGCCGGCGGACGTGGTGCGCGCGCATTTCGGACCCGCGCCGCAGGTGCGCGCGGCCACGGGCGTGCAGGCGGTCATCGCCAAGCTGCTCGCGCGCGAACCGCATTCGCGCTACGCGCACGCCGACGAGGTCATCGAGGCGCTCGGATCGGCGACGGGGCTCCAGCTCGAGCCCGAAGGTCAAGGTCTCGCGCCCGATTGCATCGGGCTGGGCGCGTTGCGCGGCCGGGACAGGGAGCTCGCGCGCTTCGAGGAAGCCACCGCGCGGGCGCGGAGCGGGAACGGATCGCAGCTCACCCTCGGCGGACCCCGGCGCTCGGGGAAATCGCGGCTGCTGCGGCGGTTCAACATCGCCGCCGAGCTGGCCGGGATGCGCGCGCTGTGCGTCGGCGCCGGCCGGGGCCTGGAAACCCTGTGTGGCTGGCTCGGGCTCCTGCTCGACGATCGCCGTCCGGCCGAGCCCACCGTGGCCTTGGCGCAGAAGCGGCTCGCCGCCGCCTGCGAACGGCATCCGCTCGCGCTGCTGCTCGACGACGTGGAAACCGACCCGGGGCTCGTCGCCCTCGTCACGGCGCTGGGGCGCTCCCGCGCCTGGAAGCGCCGTCCGCTGTTGCTCGCCGCCGTTACCAGCGATCCGATCGCCGGCTCCGTGCAGCATATCGAGCTGCCGCCGCTTCCCGCGGCGCTCGCAAGGGAGAAGCTCCAAGAGGTGTTCGGACCAGGAACGTGGTCGGAACGACTCTCCGAGATGCTGGCGCGTGAGTCGTCGGGATTGCCCGGTGACCTCGAGGATGCCGTCCTCGATCTCACCGCGCGCGGGATCCTGTTCCGGCGGCGCGGACGCTGGGAGGTGAACGAAGGCCGCGCCGGCCGCGACCTGTCCGCCTGCGTCCCTCGCGCCGCCTTGCGCACCGCCCGCGAACGGCTCGGCACCCTCCCCGAGCCGCTGCGATCCGCGCTGGGAATCGCGGCTGTTCTGGGAATCCGCATCGACCGCGCGGCCCTCCGCGCCATCGCGGGCGACGACCCGGCGGCCGCGCTCGAGCGCGCCCGCCTTCTCGAATCCGAGGGAGCGCGTCTCCACTTTCCATGCCTCGCGCTCGCGCGCGCCGCCGAGCGGGCGCTTTCGCCCGCGCAGCGCCGCGACGCCAACCGCCGCGCGGCGGAGCTGGCAACGGATGCTTCGGCTCGGGCGGGGCACCTCTTCCGCGCGCGGTCGAAGGGCTGCCTGCGAGCTGCGCTCGCGGGCGCGCGCGCCCTCGCCCGCCATGGAGCGCCGGCCGAAGCGGCGCGGCTGTACCAGGTCGCTTGCGCCGCCCGGCGCGCGCCGCTCGCCGATGCGCGATCCGCGGTGCTCGTCGAGCGCTCCGGCGATTGCCTCGCGCTCGCCGGGGACCCCGCCGCGGCGCGCCTCGCCTATGCGCGGGCGCTCGCCCGCGGCGGCGATCCCGGCCGGATCTGGCAGAAGGTGGCCAAGGCGCGCTGGCAGGAGGGCCATTTCGACCACGTCCTCGCGGCGCTCGCCCGGGCGCGCGAGGGCGGCGGCGATCCGCTCGCCGTCGCCATCGTCGAGGCGCGGGCGCAGGCCATGCGCGGCGACTACGAGCGGGCGCGTCAGTTGGCGGGCGATGCCCTGCCGCTCGCTCGCGCGCGAGGCGACGCCGATTCGGCCACCCGGCTCCATCACCTCCTGGGCACCTGCGCCTGGCATCGAGGCGACGGGCGCTGCGCGGTGGCCGAGGAGCGCGCGGCCGTGCTCATCGCGCGCCGCCGCGGCGATCGTCGCGCGGAGGCCGACGCCCACGCGGGACTCGGCAGCGCCTACCGGCTGTTGGCGAAGTACCGCCGGGCGGCGGTCGAGGCGTCCCGGGCCATCGAGCTGTACGCGGCCGTCGGCGACGAGCGGCAGGAGGCGCTGGCATGGAACAACCTGGGCGCCGCGCGCTACCTCGCCGGCGAATGGGACCGCGCGCTGGAGGCCTGGGAGAAGCTTGGAACGAAAAAGGCGCGCACGCTCGAGGAGGAGCTGCTCACGCTCAACAACCTCGGCATCCTCTACCGCGAGACGGGCGACCTTCCGCGTGCCAAGGACCTCTTGCGACGAGCGCTGGCGAGCATCCGCGAGGCGGGAGGGTTCGCGCGCATGGAGGCTCTGGTGCGCGGCAACCTGGGCGAGGTCGCCGCGCGCGAGGGCGACCTGCAAACGGCCCGGGCGCTCTACCTGGAGACGCTGGAGCAAGCCCTTCGCATCGACGCGCGCGACGAGGTGGTGGAGACCGAGCGCAGGCTCGCCGAGCTCGATCTGCTTCGCCGGGACCCGGCCGCCGCCCACGCTCGCGCGAGCGCGGCGCTGGATCTAGCCGTCCAGGCGGGCAACCGGGTCGAGCAGGGGAACCTGCTCCGGGTCCTCGCCCTCGCGGCGCGCGCGCGCCGCGACGTCGCGGCGGCGGATTCCGCGGCGCAAGGAGCGCGGACGGCGCTCCAGCAGGCCGGCGCGGCGCTGGAGCTGGCTCGCCTGGAGTGCGTCGCCTGCCTGCTCGAGCTGGACCGCGCGGACGCGGTGCAGGCCGAGGCGGCGCTCCGGCGCGCTCGCGGGACGTTCGAGAAGCTCGGCGCCGCCCCCGACCTGCGCGAGGTCGAGAGCCTGGAGAGGGAGGTCGAGGCGCTGCAGCGAAAGTCGCTCTCTCGCGTCGAAGCGTTGACCCACGCCGCGCAGCGGCTGGCCGCTTCCAGCGATCCGGTGGCGCTGCTCGACGAGGTCCTCGATCAGGCGCTGCAGCTCACCGGCGCCGAGCGCGGGTTCATCCTCCTCAACGAGGGCGCCGGCCCTCCGCGGGTCGCGGCGGTCCGCGGCGCCGACGCCGACGCGACCCTCCACATCTCGCGGACGGTCGCCGACGGCGTGCTGAACACCGGGGAGATGGTCGCCATCGCGGACATCGTCGGGCGCGAACAGCTCAGCACGCAGAAGAGCATTCTCGATCTCGGGCTCCGCTCGGTGCTCTGCGCGCCGATCCGGAGCGGCGGAAAGCAGCTGGGGATCCTCTACGTCGATTCCCGCCGGGTCGGGGTCCTCCTCTCGCAGAAGGACCTCGGCCTGCTCAACGCCTTCGCGGCGTTGGCCGGTTCGGCGCTGGAGAATGCGCGCCTCATCGACGATCTGCGCCGCAAGACGGATCTGCTCGCCCACATGGCGCACGAATTCCGCACCCCGCTGGTGGGGATCAAGGGGTACGCCGACCTGGTCCGCGACGACCCGGAGCTCCGCGCACCCCTGCGCAAGGACATCGACGTGATCTCGGACCAGGCGCTCCGGCTCTCCAAGCTGGTCGACCGCACCCTCGAGCTGGCGCGCATGGAAGCCGGCGCCGCGAAGCTCACCCGCCTTCCCGTCTCGCTCGCCGAGGTGGCGGCGGCCGCCATCGCGGGCCTCAAGCCCATCGCGCTGATGAAGTCGATCGCCGTGGACCTCGCGGCCGGGAAAGGGGCGCCGGCGGTCCTGGGCGACTTCGAGCGGCTCGTGCAGGTGATCACCAACCTGGTGGGAAACGCCATCCACTACTCGCCCAACGGCAAGCGGGTCTGGGTCGAGGTCGGCCGCGGCGATCCGGTTCCGGCTCCCCGCATGCCGCGCATCGAGGTGGAGGGCTCGCCCTCCGCCGCCGACCCGGCGCCGCGACCGAGCGCGCGGGTGATCGTCACCGACGAAGGCCCGGGCATTCCCGCCGCCTCCCTCGACAAACTCTTCACGCCGTTCTTCCGCGCGGGCAATACGAAGAGGGCCGGCACCGGCCTGGGCCTGGTCATCACCCAGGAGATCGTCCGGCATCACGGCGGCCAGATCCGCGTCGAGAGCGAGCTGGGTCGAGGCACGATTTTCACCATCGTCCTGCCGGGGGCTGCCTGATGGAAGGGACGGCCGGACAGCCCGCCCGGGTGCTGATCATCGAGGACGACCCGCCGCAGGCGGGCGTGCTTTCGCGGGCGCTCGCCGGCGACGGCCGCGAGATCTTGCTCGCCGACGACGGCCTGAAGGGGCTCGAACTGGCGAGGACGGGCGTGGCGCTGGTGGTCGCGGACTACGACCTGCCGGGGATGAACGGGGTCGAATTGGTGCGCAAGCTGCGCGCCGAGAAGATCTCCGCCCCGGTCCTCATCGTCTCCGGGGTGGCGAACGTCAGGGTCGCCGTGGACGCGATGAAGGCAGGCGCGCTCGACTTCGTGGGAAAGCCGCTCGACCTGGACTTCCTCCGTGCGCGTGCTGCGCAGGCGCTAGAGCTTTCGCAAGCCGCCCAGGAGCTGGAGGAGCTGCGCCGCAAGGTGCAGCGGCGCCGCAAGGCGGACCTCATCATCGGCGTCTCCCCGGCGATCACCGAAGTGCGGCGCCTGATCGGGACGGTCTCGCATACCGAGGTGGCGGTCGCACTCTACGGCGAGACGGGCACCGGCAAGGAGCTGGCCGCGCGCACCATCCACGAGCAGAGCCAGCGCAGCGACGACCCGTTCGTGGTGGTCGATTGCGCGGCGCTGCCCGAGCCGCTCCTGGAGAACGAGCTTTTCGGGCACGAGGCGGGCGCGTACACCGGCGCCGACCGCAAGACCCTGGGCCTCCTCGCCGAGGCGGACGGCGGGACGGTGTTCATCGACGAGATCGGCGAGATGCCGCTCGGCCTCCAGTCCAAGCTGCTCCGGTTCCTGCAGACGAAGGAGTTCCGCCGTGTGGGGTCGACGACCCAGACGCGCGTCGACGTGCGCGTCGTCACCGCCACCAACCGGGACCTCGAGGCGGAGGTGGCGGCGGGCCGTTTCCGGCGCGACCTGTTCTACCGGATCAACGTCTTTCCCATCCGCCTGCCCGCGCTGCGCGAGAGGCGCGAGGACGTGGCGCTCCTCGCCGACCACTTCCTGCGCGCGGCCGGCAAGGAGATGGGCCGCGTGGTCGAGCCGCTCAAGCCCGAGGCGCTCGCCGTGCTCTCCGCGCACGACTGGCCCGGCAACGTGCGGCAGCTCGACAACGCCGTGCGCCGCCTGGTGGTGGGCGCCGAGGGATCGCGGATCGGCGCAGCGGAATGCGAAGCGGTCCTCGGCGTCCGCTCCGCGAGCCCAAAGGCGAACGGCCCGAACGGATCCGTCGAGCCGTTCCACGCGGCGCGCGCCGAGGCGCTGGAGAGATTCGAGAGGGCGTATCTCGAGCGCTTGCTGCGCGCGACCGGGCACAACGTGGCCGAGGCCGCCCGCCGGGCCGGCATCGACCGCAAGAACCTCTGGCTCAAGCTCAAGCGGTACGGCCTGGGACGGGCGGCGCAGGCGTAGCGCTGCCGCCACGGCGCGGGGCGCTGGCGCCACGCCGCAACCCCTCGACTTCCCGTGCCGGAAGGGGTGCGAGCGCCACGGACGAGCTTCCACACGGCTCGCAAGCGGTTGATTTCCGGGGGTGTAAAAGTTGGCCAGCGCATTGCTCTACGGCAGTCGCACGATGCGCTACCTCTCCAGAGTCCTGGTCGCCGCGCTCGCCGCCGCTGCGCTGGCAAGGCCGGCGCGCGCCGCCACGGTCACCACGCAGGTCATCGACGGCCTGCCGCAGGTCATCGCGCCACAGCAGCTGATCGTGAGCTGCAGTCCAGCGGTGCTGCCGAGCTTGTGCACCGCTGCCCTCGACACGGTCGGGGCCGTGGTCACCGATCTCGGGCTCGGGTCGTTCAAGCTCGCCGTCCTGCCCGAGTCCGCCCCGCTGCAAGGCGTGCTGGATGCGCTTCGCGCGACGCTGGCCATCGCCTCCGCCGAGCCCAACCGCATCCTCATCGGCAGCGCGCTCTATCCGCAGACGTGGGAGTTCCCCGCCGCCGGCGCGCCGGGCGACGCGGCGCTCATGCCCGGCACGGCGCATCCGATCGTCGCCGTGCTCGACAGCGGAGTCGCTTACGAGGATTACGCCGACTTGCGCGGCAGCTACGCGCGCGCACCGGTGTTCGCGTCGACGCAGTTCGCGCCGGGATGGGACTTCGTCAACGACGACGCGCATCCGAACGACGACAACGGCCACGGCACCGCGATGGCCAGCATCATCGCCGGACGGGGGACCTTCTCGACCTCCGCCGTCCCGTTCGTTGCGGCGGCCGCCGGCGCGATCATCCTGCCGGTGAAGGTCCTGGACGCAGCCAACCAAGGCACGGAGTTCTGGCTCGCGGAGGGGATCCGGTACGCCGTGCAGGCCGGCGCGGACGTGATCAACCTCTCGCTCGATTTCGCCCGTAACTACGTTCCCGGCGCCGCGCTACGCTCCGCGCTCGCCGACGCGCGGGCCGCCGGCGTGGTGGTGGTCGCCGCGAGCGGGAACACCGGCGATGGCCGCGTGCTCTACCCCGCGGCCTTCCCCGACGTCGTCTCGGTGGGGGCGGTCCGTCTCGACGCGCTCCGCGGATACGCGGTGGCTTCGTACTCGATCACCGGCGACGCGCTCGACCTGGTCGCGCCCGGTGGCATGCCCGGTCAGGACGTCAACGGCGACGGCCTGTGGGACGGCGACCTGGCGCAATCCTTCGCGGCCGGCTCGCCGGCGCAGATCTCCTGGTGGCTCTTCTCCGGCACCTCGCCTGCCGCGGCGCACACCAGCGCCGCCGCCGCCGCGCTGATCGGATCCGGAGCGCGCCCGGCTTCGGTGCGTCCGCTCTTGCAAACCACGGCTGCCGACATGAGCCCCAACGGCTGGGATCCCTCGACCGGCTCGGGCCGGCTGCAGGCTCGCGCTGCCCTGGCACGGGCGGACGACTTCGACGCTCCAGCCCCTCTCTACGCCGATGCCGTCGCCGCCCTGCGGCTCGACGGCCGGGCCGCGGCCGCCGTGATGATCGCCGACGCCACGGGCGATGGCGTCTCCAACGTGAAGGTCAGGGTCCGCTGGCGCGGAGCGGCCACCGCCTCGCAGACCGGCACCACCGACTGGAGGGGAATCGCGCGGTTCGTCTCGCCCGCCCCTGGCTCCTCGAAGAAGCTGTTCCTCATCGAGGTGACGCGCGTGATCTCCGGCCGGACCGCCCAGCGGCCGCTCCCGTTCGCGCGGAGCAGCGGCGGATTCGGGTCCCTCGGCCTCAACCTCAGCCTGGCCGGCCTGCTCGGCTCGGGCAGCGCAAGCAGCACCGATGGCCTGACCATCTGGGGCTACGGCGGCTCGGGCGTCGCCTCGGGGACGACCGGATCGGGCGTCGCGTCGGGCACCACGGGGTCGGACTACGGGGCGGGCAGCGCCGGATCCGGTGTCGCGTCCGGCACCACCGGCTCGACTGGCGGAGGCGCCGCGTCGTCAGGGAGCTATCCCCTGAGCCTGAACGTCGCGGGCTGCCCGCTCGGGCTGCCGCTGCACTCGTACGGGCTCACCTCGTTCTCGGCGTCGCAGGCGTTCTTCTCCGGCGCGCTGCTCGCCAGCGGCTACAGCCTGCGCACGGTCGACGACTGGTGGACGCTCACCCCCGGCGCGGCGGCCCTCGATCAGAACGAGCTGGGCCTCATCTGCGGGCTGATCGGGGTCGCGCAGGTGAAGTCCCTCTCTACCAGCTACTTCGCCTCGGGCACGTTCTATGCGGCCGGGGTCGGATCCCCGCCCGCGGGGTTGGGCGGCGGTGACGTCTCGCGGTTGTGGGCGGAAGTCATGAACGCCGAGGGCGCGACCGCCCCCTGAGCGCGTGGGTCGAGCGCCTCGCGCACGCCGTCGCCGACGAGGTTGAAGGCGGTGACCGCGGCGAAGAGGAGGAGCCCCGGCGCGAGCACCAGCGGCCGCGCCGCCGGGTCGAGGACGTCCTGGAATCCGTCGGCCATGAGCAGCCCCCACGACGCCGTGGGCTCCGGGGCGCCGAAGCCGAGGAAGCTCAGCGCGCTCTCCAGCAGGATCGCCGACGCCACCCCGAAGGTGACCGACACCAACGCCGGCGAGAGGCAGTTGGGAAGGACGTGCCGCAGGAGCGTGCGCAAGCGCGAGCTGCCCAGCGCGCGGCTCGCCTCCACGTAGGGAAGCTCGCGCACCCGCAGCGCCTCGGCGCGTACCAGGCGCGAGGTGTCCGCCCAGCGGGTCAGCCCGATCACCGCCATGGTGCTGAAGAGCGTGGTGCGCTCGAGCACGCCTTGCACGGCGAGCAAGAGGAGGAGGAGCGGGAAGCTGAGCAGCACCTCGGCGACGCGCGAGATGATGCGGTCGGTCCAACCGCCCAGGTACCCGGCGAGCACGCCGAGGAGGAGGCCGATCGAGACCTGCACCAGCGCCGCCGCGACGCCGACCGCCAGCGACACGCGCGCGCCGTGCAGAAGCCGCGCGAGCGTGTCGCGTCCCGCGTTGTCCGTCCCGAGCGGGTGGCCTGCGGAGGGCGGCTCCGGAAACGGGGCGGACGCGGAAGCGAGCGGAGGGATTTCGTAGGGACCGTGCCGGCAAGGCGGCCAGAGCGCCCAGTCCCCGGGCCGGAGATCCTTCGCATCGAACGCGCGCAGGTCGCGGTACTCGATCACGTTGGCGAAGAGGTAAAGCCTCCCTTCCCGCCGCAGCAGGATGGGACGGCTGCTGGCCACGAAGTCGGCGAAGATGGCCAAGAGCGCCAGCGCGAGCGCGAGCACGACTCCGAACAGGTTCCGCTTCTTGCGCGCGAAGCGCGCCCACGCCGCGCCGGTCATCGCCACTCGCGCCGCTCCTCGAGCGAGATGCGCGGGTCCGCCGCCGCGTAGAGCAGGTCCGAGATCAGCGTCCCCAAGGCGGTCGCGACGCCGCTCAAGGCAACGGCGCCCATCACGACGGGCACGTCGCGGCCGAGGACCGCCTCGAAGGTGAGCTTGCCCATGCCCGGGAGGCCGAAGATGCGCTCGACGATGACCGCCCCCGAGGCGAGCGCCGGAAACGTCAGCCCGAACAGCGTGATCAGGCTGAGCAGCGAGTTCGGCAAGGCATGCCGGAGGATCACCGCGGCCTCGGAGAGGCCCTTCGCGCGCGCCGTGCGCACGTAGTCCTGCCGCATCTGTTCGAGCATCGAGCTGCGCAAGAAGCGCGAGATGACCGCGACCGATCCGTAGCTGAGGCAGGCGAGCGGCAGCACCAGGTGCGCGAGCAGGTCCCCGAAGGAGCGGGTCCCCTCCGCGTGCAGACCCTGGATGGGAAGCCCGCTCGGCCAGACCACCAGCGCCAGCGCGACCCATTGCAGCGGCAGCGAGTGGAGGAGGAACACGAGCGTTGCGAGCGCGCGGTCCAGCCACCCGCCCGGTCGCGCGGCGGAGGCGATCCCGACCGGAACGGCGAGCACGTACCCGATGAGCAGCGAGGGAATGGAGAGGAGCAACGTCACCGGGAGCGCCTCGCCGAGCATCGACAGCACGGGCCGGCCGTCGCGGAACGAGGCGCCGAGATCGCCTCGCAGCAAGTGCCACAGCCAGCGGAGATAGCCGGCCAGGATCGGCTCGTCGAGCCCCATCAGCCGCCGGTATTCGCGCAGCTGCTGGACGCTCGCGCTGCCCGCGCGCAGCCCGAGATCCCCCTGCAGCGCAACCGGATCGCCCGGCGCCGCTCGCGCGACCGCGAAGGCCACCAGCGTGACTCCCAGGGCGGTGGCCATCATCGCGAGCGCCCGCCTGGCGAGGAAACGCTTCACCTTCGGCTGAGCCACACGTCTTGCAGATCGTACCAGGCCACCGAAGGACGCAGGCCGCGCACCCGGACGCGGACGGCATCGAGAGACGGCCTGCTGTAGAGGAAGACGTACGGCGCCTCGTCGTAGAGCACGCGGCCCATCTTCCGGTACATCTCGTTGCGCCTGGCGTCATCCAAGGTCGCGCGCGCCTGCTCGATGAGCGCGTCGACGCGCGCGTCCTTGAAGGAGATGACGTTGGAGCCGTCCTTCATCTGCGAGGAGTGCCAGATCTCGTAGGGATCCTGCGCCACGTCGCTGTTGCCCCAGCGCAGCGAGGTGGCGTCGAACCGGTGCTCGCCGACGAGCTGCGTGAAGAGGGCCCAGTCGACCTTGCGGATCTCCATCGCCACGCCGAGCTTCGCCAGCTCCTGCTGCAGGTAGGGCGCGAGCTTGGCGAGGAACACCGAGTCGGCGTTCATCAGGAAGGTGAAGCGGAACGGCGCGCCGTCCTTGTCGCGGATACCGTCGCGGTCGTGGTCGCGCCAGCCGGCCTCGTCGAGCAGCTTCGCCGCCCGCGCCGGATCGTAAGGCCGCGGAGCGAGGGACGGATCGCAAGCGGAGGATTCGACGTAGAAGTGGCAGGTGGTCGGGCGATCGAGGCCGAAGAGGAACGTCTTGCGCACCGCCTCGGTGTCGATCGCGTAGTTCAGAGCCTGCCGCACGCGGGCGTCGGCGAAGAACGGCCGCTCCTCGTTCCAGCCGATCCAGTTGTAGTTGGGATTGAAGAAGCGGATGCGGTGCACCCTGCCCTTGAGGCCTGCCGCCTCCAGATCACGCAGCCACTGCTGCGGCTGCAGCTGCAAGTACAGATCGAATTCACCCTGCTTGAGCAGCTGGAACCCGACGGCGGGATCGGCGACGACGCGGTACACGACGCGATCGAGGAACGCCTTGCGCCCCCAGTACCGCTCGTTACGCACGAACGAGATGCGATCGCCGCTCTTCCAGTCCTCGAATCGGAACGGTCCGGTGCCGATCGGAGCGCGATGCATGGCTGCATGCAGCATGTCCCCGGCCTGCGCGAGAAGGTGGGCGGGGTAGATGGGGAGCGTGGCGAGCGCGCGGAAGGCGAGGAAGTAGGGCTTCCGGTAGCGGGCGATGACGGTGAAGTCGTCGCCGGGCGCGGTCGCGACGTCGGCGAGATCGGCGAAGTTGTTGCGCAGGTGGAGCGACCGCACGCCCGGGTCGAGGATCTTCTCGATGGTCGCGACGACGTCCTTCCCGTTGAACGGAGCGCCGTCGTGCCAGACGACGCCGCGGCGCAGGTGGAAGGTGAAGGTGAGCTGGTCAGGGGAGATCTCCCAACTGGTGGCGAGCGCGGGCTCGAGCGGATAGTCGGGATGCTTCCTGGCGTCGAGCTGCGCCATCGACTCGATGACCTTGCGCTCGAGCATCCAGGTGATCGCGAGAGCGGAGTCGGTGATGCCGTCCAGGCTCGGCGGCTCCTGGTCGATGCGCACCACCAGCGTCCCGCCCTTGACGGGCTCGCCCTGGAAGGCGGTCGCGGGCAGGCGCCCTTCTCTCCAGTCCGCGTCGGGAGCCTCGGCCGCGGAGAAGGCCGGGCTGGACGCGCACGCGAAGAGGACGATGGCAAGCCGGCACCCGGCGCGGATCAAACGGGTCCTCCGGCGCAGGGGCGCGCCGGAAGCCATGTTACATGCGGACGGGAAGCCTTCCGAATTTGCGGCCCGGGCTCACCGCGAAGGCGCGGGGCCTCGTTCGAGCGCCGCCCGATCCCACCCCAAAAGGTCCGCGGCCGGCTCGTACGTGCTCTGGAGGAAGGCGAGGAGCATCTCGTCGCGCCGCGCCGCCGTTCGCACCGCTTCGTACGGCAGGATGAACTCGCGCAGCTCGGGGTGGTAGTACGCCTCGCTCGGACGGATCTTCGCCGCGGATAGCCCGGCCGGCTCCGGGTACGCGTAGGCGTAGAAGACGGGCTCGCGAAGGATGCCGCCTCCCGGCCACCAACCCGCGCTGATGCATTCGTGCGAGTACGCCTCGCGGGTCACCCAATCTGGGAGATGGGGGATCCCGCCGGGGTGAGGCGGAGCGCGGCGTCCCGAAAAGCGCGTGCACGACAGGTCGAACGCGCCCCACCAGAAATGCACCGGGCTACACTTGCCGAGAAACCCGCCGCGGAACTCCTTCAGGATACGGTCCGCCTGCGCCAGCGCGCGGAAGCAGCGCTGGGCGGCGTCCGCATCGTAGGACGCGTGCGCCAAGTCCTCGGTGAACGGCACCGCCTCGGGCATCTCGCTGGGCACCGGCCAGATCCGCACGTTCGCGTCGAGCGACCGGAGGAGCGCGCGGTACTCGCGGTAGAAGTCCGCCACCGAGCGCGGGGCGAGAGGCATCGTCCGGGTCGCGCCGTCGCTGGTGCGCGCCAGCAGCAGGTGATCGAGGAAGTCGAATTCGACCTCCAGCGTCCTCTGCCCCACCGCCATCGGGGAGGTCGTCAGCCCCCGCGCCGTGAGGTAGAGCGTCACCTGCCACCAGTGGTTCGTCATCGGCGCAAGCGCGAGCCGCGTCTTTCCCACCATCTGCGTCCACCGCTGCAGCGTGGCGAGCGTGTCCTGCCACTCGTCGAGCGGCAGCGGCGGCCACTCCTCGTTTGCTCCGGATCCGCTCATCGGACCTCCAAGGCGAGCTGGAGCACGCGCGCGACGTGCATCGCACGCCGCCCGGTCCCGTCCTCGATCTGGTGGCGGCAGCTGGTGCCGTCGGCGACGACCAGCGCGTCGCCCGGCGCGCTCCGCACCGCGGGCAGCAAGCTGCGCTCCGCCATCCGCATCGACACTTCGTAGTGGTCCTTCTGGTACCCGAACGCGCCGGCCATGCCGCAGCAGCTGGACTCGATGGTCTTCACGGAAAGTCCGGGCACGAGCTGGAGCGCGGCGACGACGTCCGGCATCGTCCCCAGCGCCTTCTGGTGGCAGTGGCCGTGCAGATAGGCCTGTTGCTTCCCGGCTTCGCGAAGGGGAAGCCGCAGCTCCCCCCGCCGCGATTCGGCGGCGAGGAATTCCTCGAAAAGGAACGAGCGCGCAGCCAGCGGCTTCGTCCGATCGTCCTTCAACACTACGCCGAGCTCATCGCGGAAGGTCAGCAGGCAGGAAGGCTCGATCCCGACGACCGGCGCGTTCGTGCGCTCCGCCACCTCGAGGAGCCGGGACATCTCTTCGCGCGCCTGATCGACGAGGCCCGCGCTCAAGAAGGTGCGCCCGCAGCAGAGCGGCCGCCGGGAGGCGTCCTCGAGCACCGTATATCCGGCGGATTCCAGCACCGCCCTTGCCGCGCGGGCGTTCTCCGGCTCGAAGTAGCGGGAGAAGCAATCGACGAAGAGAAGGACTTCCGTGCCCGCTGTCTTCACCGGCGCCGGCCGGTAGAAATCGCGCCGCCACGCCGGCAACCTGCGCCTCGCGCTCAGACCCGTGAGCTTCTCGGCCAGGACGGCGAGCCCGCGGACCGAGTTGCGCAAGTTGATCAGCGGAGCCAGCCGGCTCGCGATCCTGGCGTAGCGAGGGAGATAGGCGGTGAGCCGTTCCGACGCGGGGAGACCGTGACGCTCGTTCCAGTGATGGAGGAACTCGATCTTCATGCGCGCCATGTCGACGCCGGTGGGGCATTCCCTGCGGCAGGCCTTGCACGCCACGCACAGGTCCATGGTCTGCTTCATCTGCTCCGAGACCAGACCGTCCGGCCCGAGCTGACCGCTCAAGGCGAGCCGCAAGCTGTTGGCGCGGCCGCGGGTGACGTCTTTTTCGTCGAGCGTCGCCTGGTAGCTCGGGCACATCACCGCATCGAACTTGCGGCAGTTCCCGTTGTTGTTGCACATCTCCGTGGCGGCGAGAAAACCGCCGGCAGCGGTCCAGTCGAGCGCGGTGCGGAGGGGAAGCGCCCGGTAACCCGGCTTGTAGCGGAAGAGCGATCGGTCATCCATCCTCGGCGCGCGCACGATCTTTCCCGGATTGAACAACGAGCCCGGATCGAACGCGCCCTTCACCGCCTCGAACGCGCTCACCAGGCGCTCGCCGAACATGCGCTCGTGGAACTCGGAGCGGCTGATCCCGTCGCCGTGCTCGCCGGAATGCGACCCCTTGTATTCCTTGACGATGGCGAACGCTTCCTCGGCGATGGCGCGCATCTTCCGCGCGCCGGATTCGTCCTTCATGTTCAGGATCGGGCGCACGTGCAGGCACCCGACCGAAGCGTGCGCGTACCAGGTCCCTTCCGTGCCGTGCTTGTGGAAGACGCGCGTGAGGCGGTCGGTGAACTCCGCCAGGTCTTGCAAAGGGACGGCGCAGTCCTCGATGAAGGAGACCGGCTTTCCGTCGCCCTTCATCGACATCATGATGTTCAAGCCCGCCTTGCGCACGGCGGTCATGTCGGCTTGCGCTTGCGCGTCGATGGTCCGCACCACCGACCCCGGATGGCCGTGGTCGGCGAGCGTCTCCTCCAGGCGCCCGAGCGACTCGAGGAGCGGCGCCTGCTCGTCGCCCGCGAACTCGACCAGGAGCAGCGCCTCGGGCGCGCCCTTCACGTGACGGTCGAGCGTCGCGCGGAAGACCGGCAGTTGCCGGGCCAGGTCCATCATGGTGCGGTCGACGAGCTCCACCGCGGAAGGGCCCAGCTCGACGATGAAGCGCGTCACCTCCATCGCGTCCTGGAAGCGCCCGAAGTGGCAGATCGCGCCGACCCTGTGCTTCGGGACGCGGTGCAGCTTCAGCTTGATCCGCGTGAAGAACCCGAGCGTCCCCTCGGAGCCGACCATCAGCTTGGCCAGGTTCTGCCGGGGCTCGCCGAGCGTCTCGAGGTTGTAGCCGCCCACCTTGCGCAAGAGCTTCGGGATGCGCAGCGCGATCTCTTCCGCGTTGTTCGCGTAGAGCGCGCGCATCGAGCGCGCGATCCCGGCCAGGCGCGGCGGGGAGCTGGCCAGGTCGTCCGGCACCTCGCCGAACGCGATGCGCGAGCCGTCGGCCAGGACGGCTTCCACCTCGAGCACGTTGTGCACCATGATCCCGTACTTGATCGAGCGCGTGCCGGCCGAGTTGTTGCCGGTCATCCCGCCGATCGTCGCGTTCGCCGAGGTGGAGACGTCCACCGGGAAGGACCAGCCCGTCGCCTTGAGCTGCCGGTTCAGCTCGTCCAGCACGATGCCGGGCTGCACGACGGCGGTGCCCGCGATGGTGTCCACCTCCAGGACGCGGTTCATGTGCGGGCTGGTGTCCATCACCACCGCCTCGCCGAGCGTCTGCCCGTTCTGCGAGCTGCCGCCGCCGCGCGGGATGACGGGGAAGCCTTGCTCGCGCGCGATGGCGATTGCCGCCTCGACGTCTTCGGTCCCCGCCGGCAGGGCCACTCCGATGGGCTCGATCTGGTAGATGGACGCGTCGGTCGAGTAACGGCCCCGCGTGAACGGGTCGAACAGCACCTCGCCGCGCAGGGCCTTCCGCAGGCGCGACGCCAGAGCTGGATTGCCGATCCGGTCGGAGGCCACGGTGGGCAACGAAAGCATACCTCGGAGGCGGGGCGCTACCGGATCCCGCGGCTGGACCGCGACCGCGGCCCCATCCACATCTTCACCGCCCGCGCACCGTCGCGTTCTGAAGCTGGCCCGATCCGTATATCCTCCCACCGTGGCTGCGAGCTCGACACGCGTGGTCCGGACCATGTGTCCGATGAATTGCCACCCGACCTTGTGCGGGATGCTGGTCGAGGTGGAGGACGGACGGGTGGTGAAGGTGACGGGCGATGAGGAGAACCCCGACAGCCGCGGGTTCCTCTGCATTCGCGGGCACGCTTCCCGCGAGATCATCGGGAACCCGCGCCGGCTGCTCCACCCGCTCGTTCGCGAGCGCCGCGGAGACGGTGCCTTCCGCACCGCGAGC
>JBJMQJ010000016.1:0-3556 GCA_045802765.1 Myxococcales bacterium | reverse complement strand
TCGAGGTGCGCGCCCTGGGCGTCTACGCGACCCGCGAAGGGATCCTCTCGCAGGCCATCGTGGTCGTGGTGCTGGTCGCCAGCGCGCTGTGGACCGGGCTGCGCGGCGGGCAGGGCGGCGGCGCGGCCAGCGGGCGTGCGCCAGCGGCGGCGTGAACCGTCGTTCAGTCGGGCGACGCGACGGGCGTCGCGATGCAGCGGCCAGCCCGGCAGGTCGCATCGACGCGCCCGGGATCGCGGCAGAGCGGCTCGATGCATCCCCGGCAATCGGCGGCGCGCTCCTCCAGCTCTTTGGCGCGCGTCGCCGTGACGGCGCGGGGAGAGCACAAGCTGGCGCAGCAGCTCCCGGGGGCGATGCGCGTCACCGTGCAGTCGGCATTGGAAGCACACGGCGCATCGTCCGCGCCGCGGGGTTGCGCCTGGGTGGAGCGCTGGGCGGCGTTCGCGCCTTCCCCAGCCGTGCCTCCGCCGCTGCCGCGCGAGCGGCTCCACTCCTCGTGCGCCCTCTCCGCCGCCTCGGCCGCCGTCGTCGGCCGGACCGCGGGCGCCGGCGCGGGAGCGGCCCCTGCCGGCGCAGCGGCGGTTGCGCGTGGAGCAGGACGCTCGCTCGCGCTGGTCTGGCTGCTGGCCGAGGCGCACGCCAGGGCGAATCCCAGCGCGACGGGTGCCCAGATCGCTTTCACGGCGCGAGCGTGCCGAGATGCGGGGTGCCGGTCAAGGCCGGGGACCGGCTTGCGTCGGTTCGAGCGACAGGACGTCGTGGAAGCGGCGGTAGTCCACTCCCTGCCGGCCGTCGGGTAGCGCCCCGATGATGTCGACGAAGCGCGCATTCCAGACGATCTCGTCCATGGCCCACGAGTGGCGCGAGTGGATGGTCTGGTTGAAAGCGTCGTCGAGCCCCGTCAACGAGGCGATGAGCTCGGCGCGCCCCGCGACGAGCTGTTCGCGCGTGTGGGTGATCAAGGGACTGTCCGGGGTCAGCGGGTGCACCACGGTCCAGCTGAGCGCGAACACGGTGGACAGGCTGCGCCGCAACCGCAGGTCGATGTTGCGGCGGATGGCGATGCCTTCGCTGGTCTCTTCGGAGATGAGCAGGGTGACGCGGATCTGCGCCTCGACGACCTGGTTGTCTCGCTGGTTGGCGACCCGCAACATGAGGGACGGGACCCCTTCGAACGGCGCCACGACCATCACGTCGCTCCACAGGACGCGCGCGGTGGGGCGGGCGAACTTCGCGAACATGAGACCGGTCGCCATGGCGACGCCGATGAGCCCGATCAAGGACTCCAGGGTGACCAGCGCATTGGCCGCGTGCGAGAGCGGGACCATGTGCCCGTAGCCGATGGTGGCGATGGTCTGCACGCTGAAGAAGAAGGCGTCCGCGTACGAGCGGCGCCCCAGGTTCTCCACGCCGCCGACGAGAAGGTACGCGGCGGCGAACAGGCAGTTCACCGTCAGGTACAAGAGCGTCACCGCGCCGAGGGCGACTCGCCAGGGGGCGCGCAGCCACGAGTGGTACAGGTCGGTGTAGAAGTGCCGGCGCAGCCCGTACGCCACGAGGTTGCTGCGCCCTTCGCGCGAAAGGAACCGCACCGCCGGGCATGGTAGCGCAGTTTCAGGAGAGCGCGCGGGAACGGCGCGGCAGCGAGACGGTGAAGGTGGTGCCTTCCTCCGCCGAGGAGCGCACCGAGATCTCGCCGCCGTGCGCGAGCACGATCTGCTGCACGATGTAGAGGCCCAGTCCCAGGCCGCTCGATTCCTTCCGTCCGCGGCCGGGCGGACCCCGACGGCCCGGCTCGAAGATGTGCGGCAGCACCTCGCGGGGGATGGGCGGCCCGGCGTTCGAGGTCTCGAGGAGCACCCGGTCACCCTCGTCGCGCAAGTCCACCCGGACCGTGCCGCTCTCCGGGCTGTGCTGCAGCGCATTGCCGACCAGATTGGAGACGACCTGCGCGATCCGGTCCGGATCCCAGTTGCCCCAGGCGTCGCCCCGCGCCTCGAACTCGATGGTCCGCTCTGGATACGCCAGCTCCAACTCCTCGATCACCGCCTGGGACAGCTCGCGCAGGTCCATCCGCCGCGTCTGGATGGGGAATCCGCCGCCCAGCCGGCTGCGGGTGAAGTCGAGCAGATCTCCGATCATCCGCGCCATCCGCTCGGAGCTGGCGGCGATGCGCGAGACGGTGCGGGCCTGCCGGTCGGAGAGGCCGCCGTGGCGGAGCAAGAGCTGCGCGGCGGAGACGATGGCGGTCAGGGGATTGCGCAGGTCGTGGCCGACGATGCCGACGAAGTGCTCGCGAAAACGGCCGGTCTCCGCGGCCTCGCTCTGGGCGCGCTTGCTCTCGGTGATGTCGGCCGCGATCGCGATCGTCCCGGGCCGCGCGCCGCGGCCGGTGCGCAGCGGAGCGAGCGAGATGGAGAGCTCGACGCCGGTGCCGTCCTTGCGCGCGCCCTGCACCTCGAGGCCGCTCGCCACCTGGCCGGCGTTTCCGCCCAGGCCCTGCGCATCGACGTGCGCCTGGGTGGGCAAGAACGGGTCCGGCTGCCCGAGGACCTCCGCCCGTTTCCAGCCGGACACGTGCTCGGCGGCGCGGTTCCAGATCAGCACCCGGCCCGCGGCATCGTGCGCCACGATGGGCAGCGGCGAGGCCTCGATGAGCGCCTGGAACGTCTCGGTCACGCGGCGGGCGGCCCGCTCCGCCCGCTTGCGGTCGGTGATGTCGCGCAACGCTCCGGTGAAGAGCGCGCCGCCGGGCCGCTCGATCCGCGTGACCGCCAGCTCCACGGGGAACTCGCGGCCGTCCCGGTGCATCGCGGGCATCTCGACGCGGCGGCCGATGATGGTCGTGCCTTCGCCGGTCTCCACGTGCTTGCGCAGCGCCTCCGAATGCCTCGCCTGCAACCGGTGCGGGATGATCGTCTCCGCGAGCGAGAGCCCGACGACCTCTTCGCGCTTCCAGCCGAAGGTCCGTTCCGCGGCGGGATTCCACTCCACGATGCGCCCGGCCGCGTCCATCGCGACGAACGCGTCCAGGGCGGAGGCAAGGATGGCGGACTTGAGCGTCTCGCTCTCCAGCACTTGCTCCTGCGCGCGGCCGCGGCGAAGGAACTGGCCCACCTGCCGGCCGAGCGTTTCGATCGGCTCGCGGCTCGCCGGCTCCGGGGCGGCGCGCGAGAACAGCTCCAGCGCGCCCAGCGTCTCGCCGCCTACGGCGATGGGGACCACGAAGGCCGTGCGCAGGCCGGCGCCGGCGAACGCCGAGGAGCGCGGGAGATCGGGTGCGGTCGCGAGGTCGGATCTCCACAGCGGCTCCGCCGTCCGGACCACCCTTTCCGGCAGCTCCGCTGCGCCCGGGCCATCGCACAGCTCCCGCAGAAGGTCCGGCGGGAATCCGTCCCGCGACCACGATCCCTTGCAGAGCACCCTTCCGCCGGATTCGACGACCCAGGCGGCGCCCGCGTCCCAGCCGAGATGCGTGCAGGCCGCCGCGAGCACCCCGCGCATGGCCTCCTCGGTCGATGGGGACTGGGAGAGGATGCGCGCCAGGTCGTCGTGC
>JBJMQJ010000015.1:0-5258 GCA_045802765.1 Myxococcales bacterium | reverse complement strand
CGGATGGACCGTGCCGGGATATTGCGCGGCGCCGAGCGGAGCCTCGACGGATCCATCGGAGACGACCTCCTCCAGACGGGAGAGCAGCACGTGCCGATCGACGGGCGGGCGCAGCGACGCTACGAGCAGACCGTGGTAGCGGCGCGTATTCGCGCCTGCCACGGTCCCCATGGCGAATCCGCCAGCGCCGTTCGACTCGAGCCATTCGAGTCGCGAGGAACGCGCGTAATCCATGCACACCTTCCGCCCCACCGCGACCTGCATGGTCATTCTCCGCTCTGCTGGAGGAGCTTCGCCACCAGGCCGGTCCAGCCCGTCTGGTGGCTGGCGCCGACGCCGGAGCCGTCGTCGCCGTCGAAGTACTCGTGGAAGAGGAGGTAGTCGCGGAAGTGCGGGTCCCCCTGCAGGCGCGCGGAACCGCCGAACGCAGGCCGCCGCCCCTGCTCGTCGCGGAGGAAGATCGAGGAGAGCCGCCGGGACAGCTCCCGCGCGACCTCCGCGAGCGTGAGCTGCTTTCCCGACCCGGTGGGGAATTCCACGGTGAAGGAATCGCCCAGGTAGCGGTGGAACTTCTGCAGCGACTCGATGAGGAGATAGTTGACCGGAAACCACACGGGTCCGCGCCAGTTCGAGTTGCCGCCGAAGAGGCCGCTCGACGACTCCGCCGCCTCGTACTCGACGGCGTAGCTCATTCCCTCGACCTGCAGCATGTACGGCTGCTCGCGGTGCGCGCGGGACAGCGCGCGGATGCCGTGCGGCGAGAGGAACTCCGCCTCGTCGACGAGCCGGCGGACGATGCGGCGGAGCTTCTCCGGACCGACGATGGAGAAGAAGCGCCGGCCGTCGACGCCGGGCGTGCGCATGCACGCCACCGCGGCGGTGATGTCCGGCCGGTGATCGATGAACCACTCCAGCCGCCGGGTGAAGGCGGGGAACTTCGCCAGCAGCTCGGGCGAGAAGGACTCGACGGCGAAGAGAGGGATGAGCCCGACCATCGACCGGATCTTCAGGCGGATCTCGTCCTTGCCGGGGCGGTGCAACAGGTCGTAGTAGAACCCGTCCTCCTCGTCCCACAGGCCGAGCGTGTTCATCGCCGAGGCGATGTGGACGAAGTGCTCCCAGAACTTGCTCGCGACGTCCTCGTAGCTGTCGTCCTCGCGGGCCAGCTCCAGCGCGATGGACAGCATGTTCAGGCAGTACATCGCCATCCAGCTCGTCCCGTCGGACTGCTCCAGGTGCCCGCCGCCCGGGAGCGGCGCGCTGCGATCGAAGACGCCGATGTTGTCGAGCCCCAGGAAGCCGCCCTGGAAGACGTTGCGTCCCTCGGCGTCCTTGCGGTTCACCCACCAGGTGAAGTTGAGCATCAATTTGTGGAAGACGCGCTTGAGGAACTTGCGGTCTCCCTCGCCGCGCCGCTTCTGCTCGATCTTGTAGACGCGCCACGCCGCCCAGGCGAGCACCGGCGGGTTCACGTCGCCGAACGCCCACTCGTACGCCGGGATCTGGCCGTTCGGGTGCATGTACCACACTCGCAAGAGCAGGGCGATCTGCTCCTTGGCGAAATCGGCATCTACGATCGCCAGCGGGATGCAATGGAAGGCCAGGTCCCACGCCGCGAACCAAGGGTACTCCCACTTGTCGGGCATGGACAGCACGTCGGCGTTGTGGAGATGCGTCCATTCCACGTTGCGCCCTTTGCGCCGCGTCTCGGGCGGCGGGGGCTGCCGGCCGTCGCCCGAAAGCCAGTCGCGCACCACGTAGTGGTAGTACTGCTTCGACCAGAGCATCCCCGCGAGCGCCTGGCGCATGACGCTCGCGCCGTCGTCGGAGAGGTGGCCGGGAATGACGGTGCGGTAGAACTCGTCGGCTTCGCGCTTGCGATCGGCGACGATGCGATCCACCTCCTCGATGCCCACGCCGGCGTCGCGCGTGAGTCGCACGCGCACGACGGCGCTCTCCCCGGCTCCGACCGTGAGAGCGTAGCGCGCCGCGCACTTCGTCCCGATGCGATCCGGGTTCACCGCATCCGCGCGCCCCTGCACGACGTACTGGTCGATGCCGTCCTTGACGTAGCCGCCGTTCTTGCCGCTGAACAAGCGCGCGACGTTGGTGTCGTTGTCGGTGAACAGCAGCTCGGGGGCGCCTTCGCAGTGCAGGAACCGCCGGCCGTCATGGCGGTGGTCCGCCTGCATGCTCGCGCCCATGCCTGGGCGGATGGACGGCCGGCGCTGATCGCCGTCCCAGCTCCAGGTGTTCCGGAACCAGAGGGTGGGGAGGAGATCGATGGCGGCGGCTTCGGGGCCGCGGTTTGCCACCTCGATGCGGATGCACAAATCCTCGACGTCGGCCTTGGCGTACTCGACGAACACGTCGAAGTACCGGTCGCCCTCGAAGACGCCCGTTTCCAGGAGCTCGTATTCGCGGCCCGCGCGCCCGCGCCGGCGGTTCTCCTCGACGAGCTTCGCGTAGGGAAACTCC
Organism: Myxococcales bacterium; assembly: GCA_045802765.1. Classification (GTDB taxonomy): domain Bacteria; phylum Myxococcota; class Myxococcia; order Myxococcales; family 40CM-4-68-19; genus VBKO01. The sequence goes on along the minus strand of JBJMQJ010000015.1, from coordinate 2,780 downwards.
GCCTGCGGGTATTTGTAGAGGTACTTCATGTACGAATGCGTGGGCGTCGAGTCGAGGTAGTAGTAGAGCTCCTTGACGTCCTCGCCGTGGTTCCCCTCTTGCCCGCCGAGACCGAAGAGCCTTTCCTTCAGGATCGGATCGCGGCGGTTCCACAAGGCGAGGGCGAAGCAGAGGACCTGGTGCCGGTCGCATATCCCCGCGAGCCCGTCCTCGTTCCACCGATAGGCGCGGGAGCGCGCGTGGTCGTGCGGGAAGTAGTCCCAGGCGGTGCCGTGCTCGCTGTAGTCCTCCCGGACCGTGCCCCAGGCGCGCTCGCTCACGTACGGTCCCCATCGCTTCCAGTGCTTCTTGCGATCGCGCGCTTCGGCCAGCCTGGTCTCTTCGGCGGTCATGGTGCTCCTCACGTGCGTCTCCCTGAACGATCGTTACTCGCCGGCCAGCTGCAGCACGTGTCCATCGGGGTCGCGCGCGAGCAACGCTCGTCCGTAACCCAGCCGCCGATCGGATAGCGGCACGACGCCCGGTGAGATGAAGGACGAGCCTTGCGCGCCGAGAGCGCGGGCCACTCGCACGGGATCGGCGAGCACCGTCGTTTGCCAGTGGACGAGATCGTTGGCCCGCTCGTCGGCGGGGAAGCGGCGTCCGCCGCGCGGCTCCAAGTACTCGAGGAGCTCGATGCCGGGGCCGCTCGGCGCGCGCAGCGTGGTGATGCGCAGGTGGGCGCCCTCGACGTCGTTCAGCCGCTCCTGCTCGGCGCCCCAGTTCTCGCTGCCGCCGGCCACCCGCAAGCCGAGCGTGTCGCGATAGAAGCGCAAGCTCGCCTCCGTGTCGGAGACCACGATGGCGGTATGGTCGATTCCCAGGAACAGTTGCTCCTTCCGCTGCCACTTCGGGTGGCCCTTTCCCGCCGGGAACTGCAGCACCTCGAGCACGTGCCGATCCGGATCGCGGAAGTAGAAGGCGCGGATGCCGGCCGCTGCCCGGTTCCATTCGGGCAGTCGCTGCGGGCCTTTGGACACGCTCGCGACAGCGGCGGTACGAAGCGCGGCGTACGCGCGGTCCATGTCCGACACGACGATCGCGACGTGCTGGAACCAGCGGTCGTTGCTGCGCGAGTCGAGCTGCGCCGCGCGACCCTTCGGCTCGAGGTACTCGGTCAGCTCGAGGCACTCGCCGCGCAGCCGCAGACGTGCCGTCCGCGTGCGCGCGCGGGGCACTCCCTGCAGCTGCTCCAGCGCGCGTCCGTGCTGCTCGACGTCGAGCGCCTTCTCGAACGACAGCACCGCCGAGTAGAAGGTCACCGAGCGCTCGAGGTCCGAGACCGTGAGTCCGATGCAGCCGACCGCCGTCGCGAGGGCGGGGGATTCTGCGCGCGCCGCCGTGCAATGCGCAATGACCGAGCACGAGGCGACGAGCAGGGCCCACCGCAGACGGAACATGGCGCCTCCTCCAATCGGGGGAGTGGGCCTCCGATGCGATCCGTTACGCCCCAACGTCTGCATGTAACTTTTTTGTCGCTCGCCGGACGTAGACAGGGTGCCCGCTCCCGCTGTTCACTGGACTTGCTTCACCGGGGGGACCGTGCAGGAGCAACCGTCACATCCATCCGCGCCGACCTTCGACGAGGCGCCGCTCATCGAGGCGTTGCGCCGCGGCAAGGAGGAGGCGTTCCTCGCCTTGGTGCAACGGCACCAAGGGTCCATGCTCCGCGTCGCTTCGACGTTCGTCTCCAGCACGGCCGTGGCCGAGGAGGTCGTGCAGGAAGCCTGGCTGGGCGTCCTGCACGGGCTCGACGGCTTCCAGGGCCGCTCCTCGCTGCGGAGCTGGATCTTCGGCATCCTCACCAACTGCGCGCGATCGCGCGGGACGCGAGAGTCCCGCAGCGCGCCCTTCTCCTCGTTCGGTGGGGCCGACGAGGACGAGCCCGCCGTCGACCCGTCGCGCTTCCTGGGCGCCGATCATCCCCGCTGGCCCGGCCACTGGGCCTCGCCTCCCGAGCAGTGGGCGGAGGAGAAGCTCGCGACGAAGGAGACGGTGGAGTTCGTCCGGCAGGCCATCGCCGATCTTCCGCCGGCGCAGAAGCAGGTCATCACTCTCCGCGACGTGGAGGGCTGGACCTCGACGGAGACGTGCGAGGCGCTCGGCATCTCCGAGGCGAACCAGCGGGTGCTGCTGCACCGGGCGCGGTCGAAGGTGCGCGCACGGGTGGAGGAGTTCATGCAGGAGGGATCGCGATGACGCCCACGACGCCGTCCGATCTCGCTTGCCGCGAGCTGGTGCAGCTCGTGACCGATTATCTCGAGGGCGTGCTGCTTCGCGCCGAGCGCCAGCGCTTCGAGCACCACATCGCCTCGTGCCGCGGCTGCGCCGCCTACCTGCTCCACATGCGCGAGCTGATGCGCGTCTCGCGGCGCATCCCGGCGGATGCCGTCCCGCCCGAGCCGCCGCCCGAGCTGTGGCGCGCATTCGCGTCTTGGAAAGCGGATCGGGCGTAGCGCTCCTAGTTGTAGGCCCAAATGCGCGGACGAAAGGGTGGTTGGCCGCCCCTGTAGCGGGAGGGAGTATCTTCCCGGCTGTGCGGGTCGCGCGGCGACGAACGATCGCCAATTTCGGTATTCGCACCGCCGCCGGGCTCGGAGCGCGCATCAGCCTCCCGAGGCGAACTCGGGGTACAGCGTCATGCCGCCGTCCACGAACAGGCTGATCCCGTTCACGTAGTCCGAATCGTCCGAGGCGAGCCACACCGCCGCCTGGGCGATGTCCTCGGGCTCCCCGATGCG
>JBJMQJ010000195.1:0-6065 GCA_045802765.1 Myxococcales bacterium | reverse complement strand
CTGCCGGAATTGCGCGCGCTGCGGCCGGGGCCCTGTTGCCGGCCGGGGGCGGACCTGCCGTCGCCGACGCGGGACGGCGATCGCCATCTGGGGGACAGCTACGGCGAGGGCACCATCGCCATCGACGGACGCGGCCGCATCGTTCATGCGCGGACGGAGGTCTACCAGGAATTCGCGGACGTGCAGGACCTCTACGCGCTGGACCCGGCGACGGGCGCGACCGAGCGGCTCACGCGCGGGCTCCGCGCCAGCGAGCCGGACGTGGCGCATGACGGGGCGCTGGTGTTCACCTGGCGGCGCCCGGGCGGCGGCACGGTCATCGGTCTCTTGCTTCCCGGCGCCGCGACGGCGCGCGCGCTCTTCGAGGACCCGGGCGGTGAGCCCGTCGCTTCGCCGCGCTTCAGCCCCTCCGGCGAGCAGATCGCCTTCCTGCACCATCGCGGCGGCGCCTGGGACGTGCGCGTCATCGACCGAGGCGGCGCCGCGCTGGCCGACGCGACCAAGGACCGCGCATTCGACCGCGACCCGGCCTGGTCGCCGGACGGAAAATATCTCATGTTCTCGAGCGATCGCACCGGCATCTTCGACATCTACGCCCTGCGCCTGTCGGACCGCACGCTCTGGCGAGCGACGAACGTGGTGCTCGGCGCGTTCGAGCCGGAGGTGTCTCCCGACGGCGCGCAGCTGGCGTTCGTCACCTACGGGCCGCGTGGCTACGATCTGGCGCGCATCCCGTTCGATCCGGCCAGCTTCGCGCCGGCAAACCGCGCGCCCGACGCGGCGGCGACGCGGCCGCCCCCGTCCCCGCTTCCTCCCCAGGAGATCTACCCCGTCCGCCCGTACGACCCGCTGCCCACGCTCCGCCCGCACTGGTGGTTCCCGTACGCGAACACGGATGCGCTCGGCACCACCCTCGGCGTGATCACCTCGGGATTCGACGCCGCCGCGCGCCACGACTATCAGGCCGCCGCCTGGTGGGCGATCGACTCCAGGCAGCCGGGTTGGGACCTCGTCTACACCAACCACACGCTCTACCCCGACCTCTCGCTCACGACCTTCCGCGACGTCGAGACCGCCTCGGGCGCCGGGCCCGGATACACGGAGCGGGTCGTGCAGGGGACGGTGTCCGCCTCCTTCCCCTTCTCCCAGGTGGAGCGGAGCCACCGCATCGCGGTGCAATACGAGCTGACGCATTTCGCGATGAACACGCCTGCGCTGAACGGGGACAACCCGCCCGACGGCCTGATCGCCGCCGCTTCGCTCTCCTACGTCTACTCGGATGCCCGGCGGTTCGTGCGCAGCATCTCTGCCGAGCAGGGCCAGCGATTCGCGCTCACCGCGCGCGTGGCCGCGAAGCCCCTGGGCTCCAACTTCACCTTCGGCCAGCTGTCCAGCTCCTACGCCAGGTTCTTCCGCCTGCCCTGGCGCAAGGACGGCGTCCCTCTCCACCACGTCTTCGCCGCCCGGCTGGCCGGTGGAGTGGCGCGGGGTGACTTCTCCGAGCGCCACCTCTTTTCGCTGGGCGGGTTCGACGCCAGCGACCCCGTCCGGAGCATCCTGAACCCCGTCAGCGCTCCGGTGCGGATCCTGCGCGGCTTCGCCGGCGGCGCATTCTCCGGCGAGGCCTTCGTGCTCGGCACTTTCGAGTACCGGTTTCCGCTGCTCGACGTCGAGACCGGCGCCTGGACCCTGCCGATCTACCTGCGCCGGCTGCACGCCGCTGCGTTCAGCGACGTCGGCGAGGCGTGGATGCCCTTCGACGACGGCCCTTTCCGCGCCGTCAACCATCCATTCAAGCTCCACGCCGGCGCTGGCGCGGAGCTGCGTGGCGAAGTGGTGCTCGGCTACGTGCTTCCTACGGACGTCCGCGTGGGATGCGCCCATGGGCTCGAGAGGAGCAACGTGTCGATCCTGGATTGCTACGCCGCCCTGGGAGGAGTGTTCTAGTCCTCGCCTCAAACTCATCCTCGCCCTCGCCCTCGCCCTCGCGCTTGCCCTCGCCCTCGCCCGCGATCCCCCTACACGCCGCGACAACGCCTCACCCCCAAATCCTCGCCGCCTCGCAGGGCCTTGCTACTCTGCATGCACGCCATGCCGGGCACGCTGGAACGAGCACTGGAGGCCGGATTGCGCATCCGGCCCGGCGAGGAACGCCGCACCGCGATCATGGCCGCCTACGCGGCGAGCGCGATCGGAGCGGTGGTGGTGGGCCGCTCGGTGCGCGACGCGCTCTACCTCGCGCACGGCACGGCCCGCGGCCTGTCGTGGCTGTACATCCTGTCCTCCGCCGCGATCGTCGCGGTCTCCTACGGATATGGCCGGGTCGCGGACAAGGTGCCGCGCGGCGCGCTCAACGGCGCCTCGGCGGCGAGCTGCGCCGTCATCTGCGCTTCCTTCTGGGCGCTCGTGCACACGAGCGCCGGGGGCTGGGTGTACCCGGCGCTCTACGTCTTCGTCGAGGCGATGGGCTCCTTGGTCGTGATCCAGTTCTGGACCATGGCCAACGACGTCTTCCACGCGCGGGAGGCGAAACGGCTCTTCGGTCTCGTCGGCGCGGGCGGGACGATGGCGAACGTCGTCTTCGGCCTGCTCGTCTCGAGCTACGCCCGCCGCATCGGTGCGCCCAACTTGTTGTGGCTGATGGTCGTGCAGCTCGCCACCTGCGCGGTGCTGGCGCGCGCGGGAGCGCGGCTCATCTCCACCGCGCCGCTCATCGGCGCGCGGCGGGCGCGCCGAACGGTCCCCGTGCTCTCTCGCGCCGGGCTCGCGTTCCTGGGAAATCGACATCTGATGCTCGTCGCCGCGGTCGCGGCGGTGAGCGCGGCGGCGGTGACCGTGGTCGACTTCCAGTTCAAGCTCGCCGCCGCCTCGGTCCTGCGGCAGAACGACCTCGCCGGATACTTCGGCCGCTTCTACGGGGTCTGCGGCGGCATCGCCTTCGCCGTGCAGATCTGGATCACCGGGCGCCTGCTCGAGCGCCACGGCATCCTGGCCGCGCTTCTTCCGCTGCCGGCCGGCCTCGCGCTCGGTTCGGGGTTCTCGGCCGCTCTGCCGAATCCGGGCCTCTTCGTCGCCAGCCTCGCCAAGGGCTCGGACACCATCTTCCGCTACACGATCAACGACGCGTCGATGCAGCTGCTCTACGTTCCGGTGCAGCCCTCGGTGCGAGGGCGCGCCAAGGCGTTCATCGACGGCATCTTGAAGCCCACCGCCATCGCTCTAACGGGCGCCGTGCTGCTCTTCTACAAGCAGTCCGGCGGCAAGGGCCGGCCGCTCACGCTGGCGGTGCTCCTCCTCGTCGCCGTCTGGATCGTCTTCCTCGTCCGCGCCCGCCGGGAGTACGTGCGCACGCTGGTCGAATCGCTCGAGCGCCGCCACCTCGACCTGAGCGCCGCCCCGCTCGCCGCCACGAGCGACGCCACGGTCCGCGCGCTCCGGGTCGCGCTGAAAGGAGACGCGCCCACCGCCTTGCACGCGCTCTCGCTCTTGGAGCACGTCCGCAGCGTCGACTTCTCCACCGAGCTGCGCGATCTGCTCGCGCACCCCGACCCGCGCATCCGCGCCGGCGCGCTGGACGCGCTCGGCGAGGCGCCCGACCAGGCGGCGCACCGCGCGATACGCGAGCTGCTCGCCGATCCCGCTCCGCAAGTGCGGGCCGCCGCTCTCGGAGCCGTGTGCGCCGTCGAACGCGACCAGGCGATCTCGACCGTGCTGCCTTTCCTCGACGCCGGGAACGTCGCCGCCGTCCGCGCGGCCGGCGCCGTGGCGCTCATCCGGCACGCGGGCGTGGACGGCGTGCTCACCGCGGCCGGTCCGCTCAACGACCTGCTCGGCGCCGCGGACCCGGACGACCGCGCGGCGGCCGCGGAGGCCCTGGGAAACATCGGCGTGCGCGGCTTCTACCGCCCGCTCATCGCATTCCTGCGCGACCGCGACGCGAAGGTGCGCCGCCGCGCCATCGCCGCCGCAGGCAAGCTGCAGAACCTGGAGCTTTTGCCGCCGCTCATCGAGCAGCTCAAGGACCGGCGCACGGTCCTCGAGGCGGCCTCCGCGCTGACGGCCTTCGGTCCCGCGATCGTACCGACCCTTCGCGAGGTGCTCACCGACGAAGCGGCCGACGCGGGCTGCCGACGCGGCGTGGCGCTGGTGCTGCAGCGTCTCGCCACGCGGGACGCCGTGGAGGCGCTGGTGCTCGCGCTCTCGGCCGGATCGCCGCCGGTGCGCAAGGCCGCGGCGCGCAGCTTGTCGCGCATCACGCGCCGCCGGCGAGGCGTCCTGCTCGACGTGCAGCGCGTCGAGGCAGCCATCCACGCGGAGCTCGCCGGCGCGCGCCTTGCGCTCGCGGCGCTCAAGCGGCTCGACCTTCCCGCGCTCCTCCCCGGGCAGCTGCCCCGCACCGTCGCGGATCTACTGGCGCTCGCGTTGCTCGAAGAGCGCGACCACCGGGTGCTGCAGGCCCTGCTGCTGCTCGAGGTGCTGCTGCCGCAGGTGCGGCTGGAAGCGGTCGGGGAGCACCTGCGCAGCGACTCCGCTCCCTCGAGAGGAAACGCGATCGAGGTGCTCGACCATGCCCTGCCCGATCCATGGAAGCGGCTGGTGCTCGCCGCGCTGGACGAGGTGAAGCGCCGTGCGGACGCGGTGCAGCCCGACGCGCGCGCGGCGCAGCAGCTGGTCGCGGCGCTCGCGGCGGGCGAGTCGGGCGGATGGGTCGCGGCATGCGCGGTCCGCTGGTCGCGCGACGCCCGGGGCATCGACCGGCGCGCGCTCGCGCCGGCCCTGCGCATCGCCATCCGCGCCGCACAACCAGCCGTGCGGGAAGCGGCGGCGTGCGCGGTGTCCGGGGCCCTGCCGCGGGACGAGGCGCGCAGCCTGCTCGCCGGCCTCTTGCAGGATCCCGCCGCATCGGTCCGCCGGACCGCCGCCGGGCTGCTCAAGGGACGGAAAGCCACCGCATGATCACCACCGTCGAGAAGGTCCTCTTCCTCAAATCGGTGGACCTGTTCCGCGACCTGCCCGGCGAGGAGCTGGCGACCATCGCGGAGATCGCCGAGGAGCAGCCTTTCGCGGCGGGAGAAGCGGTCTTCGCGGAGGGCGAACCGGGGGATGCGCTCTACCTGGTCGTCGAAGGCGCCGTCAGGGTGCACCGCGGCGCCAGGCACCTCTCGCAGCTCGGATTCCGCGACGTGTTCGGCGAGATGGCGGTGCTCGATTCGCGGCCGCGCAGCGCCTCCGTGACCGTGCTCAAGGACGCGGTGCTCCTCAAGATCGCCCGCGACGATTTCCGCGACGTCCTGCAGGAGCGGCCCCAGATCGGCCTGGGCGTGATCCAGGTGCTCTCGCGACGGCTGCGCACGGCTGGCCGCCAACCGTAGGACCGGACGACCGCTCCCGATTGCGCGCGAGCGGGGCCGTACGCAGCGTTTGCCGCGGAGGTATCGCATGCTCCGCGCGCTTTCCATGTGCCTCGTCGCCGCCGCGGCCGTTCCGCCGACCGGATGGAAGCTGCAACATGCCGACGCCGCGCAGGCGCTCGGCGCGTGGGCACGCAAGGACCCCAGCGCGGCCCGCAAGCTCTTCGCCTGGGACGGATTGCACCCCGAGCAGACGAAGGAGCTGGTCGACTGGGCGATCGGGAAGCCGGACGAGGACGTGGTCGCGTTCCGCACCAAGCATCAGGACTGGCCCGAGTTCCAGGACCTGCTCGACAAGCACCGCGGCGCGCTCAACGACTTCGCGGGGTGGGCGCGCCGGAACGGCGACGCCGCCAAGGCGCTGATGGAGCATCCGCGCGGGCTGGAACAGATCGGCAAACAGCTCTTGCCTGCGCGGTCGCGGCAAGCGCGCTCGCGGTAACGGCCGCGCGGCTCAGCGCGCGAGGGCGTGGTCGATCGCGACCCCCAGCGCGGCGATCGCGTCCGTGCCGCAGGCGTCGGCGGTGGCGCGAACGATAGCGTCGCGGTCGACGACGAACAGCGCGGGAAGTTGCGGGCGCGCGCCAAGCCATCGCCGTGCCAGGACCTGGCGCCGATCGCCGATCACCCGGATGGCCGCGCCTTGCGCATCAG
>JBJMQJ010000194.1:0-18627 GCA_045802765.1 Myxococcales bacterium | reverse complement strand
GGTGATCGCGAAGACCACCGCGGTGGAGGTGGACGTCGTCTCCAATCCCGAGTTCCTCAAGGAGGGCGCCGCGCTGGAGGATTTCCTCAAGCCGGACCGGGTGGTGATCGGCGCCACCAGCGAGCGGGCCCGGCGGATCATGGGCCAGCTCTATGCGCCTTTCGTGCGCACCGAGCGGCCGATCCTCTTCATGGATCCCGAATCGGCGGAGATGACCAAGTACGCCGCCAACGCGATGCTCGCGACGCGCATCTCCTTCATGAACGACGTGGCCATGCTCTGCGAAAAGGTCGGCGCCGACGTGGACATGGTGCGCAAGGGAATGGGCTCGGACCGCCGCATCGGCTTTCCCTTCTTGTTTCCCGGGGTGGGATACGGCGGGTCCTGCTTTCCCAAGGACGTCCGCGCGCTGGTGGCGATGGCGCGAGACTTCGGCATCGAGCTCGATCTGCTCCGGGCGGTCGAGCGTACCAACGAGCGGCAGAAGAGGTGCCTGCTGGCGAAGGCGCTGCGCCACTTCAACCACGACAGTGAAGGGCTGTCGGGCCGCGTCTGCGCGGTCTGGGGGCTGTCCTTCAAGCCGAACACCGACGACATGCGCGAGGCCCCGTCCATCGACTTGATCGAAGGGCTGATCGGCAAAGGCGCGCGGGTGCAATGCCACGATCCCATCGCCATGGACAACGCGCGGGCGTACTTCGGCGACCGCGTGCTCTTTGCTCCGGGGGCGTACGAGGCGGCGGAAGGAGCGGAGGCGCTCTTCATCGTCACCGAATGGAACGAGTTCCGCCGCCCGGATCTGAAGCAGCTCGGCGCGGTGATGAAGGGGCGCGTCATCTTCGACGGCCGGAACGTGCTGGATCCGGTGCTGACGCGCGAGGAAGGCTTCCGTTACTACGGCATCGGCCGTTGAAGGCGCACATGCAGCAGGAGCTCACCACCGAGCAGATCGAGCGGCGCGTACGCGAGCTGTCGCCGTGGTTCCACGACCTGGATCTCAAGGGCGTGCGCACGGCACCCGATCACTTCCTCGGCAGCTATCCCGAGGGCATGTGGCGCGCCATCGAGCACGTCGTGCCGCGCGACCTCACGGGCAGGACGGTGCTCGACATCGGGTGCAACGCGGGGTTCTTTTCCATCGAGATGGCCCGCCGTGGCGCTTCGCGCGTGCTCGCCATCGACCACGACGACCATTATCTCGAGCAGGCCCGGCTCGCCGTCGACGTGGCCGGCGTTTCCAACATCGAGCTGCGGCGGCATTCGGTGTACGACGTCGCGGACCTGGGCGAGAAGTTCGACCTCGTCATCCTCATGGGCGTGCTCTATCACCTGCGCCATCCGCTGCTGGCGCTGGATCTGGTGCGCGAGCACGTCGTCGAGGACCTGATGCTCTTCGAGTGCATGCTGCGCGGCAGCGATCGCGTCGAGCAGTGGGAGGCCGACTACCCGTTCGAGGAGCGCGGCGTCTTCGACGACCCCGCCTGGCCGCGGATGCATTTCATCGAGCGCAAGTACGCGCACGATGGGACCAACTGGTGGACGCCCAACCGCGCCTGCATGGAGGCGATGCTGCGCTCGTCGGGCTTCGCCCTTCTCGAGAATCCGCTGCCGGAGGTCTGGCTGTGCCGCGCGGCGGGCAGCCCGCGCGGAGAGGGCGCGGTCTACGCGAGCAGGGGGAAGCGATGATCGATTCGGTGATGCTCTGGAACGAGCCCAACAACAAGTCGCACTGGGACTTCGAGATCGACCCGGATTGGAAGACGTTCTCCGAGATGGTGAAGCTCGCTTCCGCGGCGGTCCACGCCGAGGCGCCCCATCTCACGCGCGTGCTGGGCGGTACCTCGCCGATCGACCCTGCCTTCATGCGCCTGCTGCAGGGCCACGGGGTCATCGACGCGGTGGACGCGGTCGCGGTGCATGGGTTCCCACTCGACTGGAACCACTGGCAGCTCCACGAGTGGCCGGATCGGCTGCAGGAGATCCGCGATGCGCTTCCGGGCAAGCCGCTCTGGATCAGCGAGGTCGGCGTGTCGACGTTCGGCGCCGAGGAGGTGCAGGAGTTCGGGCTGCGTCGCACGGCCGAGCTGGTGCTGGGCAAGGCCGAGCGGGTGCACTGGTACAGCCTGTTCGATCTGCCGCGCGCGTGGCCGGCGACGACGCGGCATCGGGAGGCCGAAGGGTCCTCGTATTATCGCCATTTCTACCTCGGGCTGATCCGCGAGGACATGGCGCCCAAGAAGGCGCTGCGCCATTTCGCCGACTACACGCCGGAGCTGGGGATCTGCCAGTGGTTCCATTTCCAGGACCACCGGCTCGAGGAGGGCGTGCGCTGGCTGCGCAAGCTGGGCGTGAAACACCTGCGCACCGGGCTGTCGTGGGCCGACAGCTTCCGGCCCGGGGCCCTGCAGTGGTTCGATCGGCAGATGCGAGCGCTGGAGGAGTTCCAGGTGACGGTCACGTACTGCTTCACGCCGGAACACCGCGGCGTGCGGCCCCACCACACCAGTCCACCCCTCCAGGTCGAGGAGTTCGCGGAGTTCTGCGCGCAGATGACCAGGCGGTACAAGTGAGCGGCGACCTGGACCTGAGCTGGGCGACGCCGCAGCTCGCCGTCGGCGGCCGCTTTCCCATCGAGCAGGTGGAGCGCCTCGCGCGCGAGCTGGGGATCACGCACGTCGTCGACGTGCGGGCGGAATGCTGCGACGACGAGATGGTGCTGCGCCGCCACGGCCTCGTGCTGCTCAAGCTTCCCACCCAGGATCGCTGCGCCGTGTCGCCCGACATGCTCGACGAAGGAGTGCGATGGGTCGGCCGGCAGCTGCGGCAAGGAAACAAGGTCTACATCCACTGCGAGTACGGCATCGGCCGCAGCGCGCTCCTGGCGCTGTGCGTGCTGGCGTCCTTCGGTCTGACGCCGCTGGAGGCGCTCTCCACGCTGAAGCGCGCCCGCTGGAAGGTCTCGCCGAGCCCCGAACAGTTGCAAGGCTTTCTCGACTGGGTGGAGCGGCACGGGGGAGCGGTGCCTTCGCTGGGGGCGCTCTTCGAGATCGCGTACGCGCACCTCGCGCAAGGACAGGTCGGGTCGGGCACGTCGGGCTAGCACGTGCTGGTGTACGGAGATCATCACGACGAGGCCGAGCCGCGCGACGCGCTCGCCGCCGTCGAGCAGCGCGTCGTGCGCGGAGACCGCTGTGGGGCCCTGATCGAGGGGGGACGCCTCGCGCAGGCGCTGCTCGACGCCGAGCAGGAAGAAATCGGGTGCGACGATGCGACGCCTCTCTCCCGCGCGTGCATGGCGCTGCTGCTCGGACTCGCGCGCGGAGACGCGCCTGCAGACCTGGCCGCGTCGTTCGAGGACGTGGCGGCGCTCATTCCCGGCGGCCGCGTCTTCTTGCGGGTACCGGAGGGGTATGCGTTCTATGCCGTGTTCCCGCAGCTATACGCGATGGCGGCCCAGCGTGCGCCACGCGGGCTGCAGGCGCTGGGCATTCGCAGCATCGGCACGAGCCTGGCCGCCGCCGTCGCCGCGGCCAGCGCAGGGCCCGCTCCGCTCTCGGTCCGGCCGCGCGGTCACCCGCACGCCCGCGTGCTCTCGCTCTCGGAGCGGCTCAAGCAGCGCCTCGACCCGCGCGGGCAGTACGCCATCGTCGACGAAGGCCCGGGACTTTCCGGAACCTCCTTCATCGCCGTCGTGGACGAGCTCCTCGCGCGCGGCGTGGCCGCGGACCGGATTCATCTTTTTCCCAGCCACGCCGGTCCTCCCGGTCCGCAGGCGCCGGCGCGCGTGCGCGCCCTCTGGCCGACCCTGCGCAAGCACGTCGTCGCGTTCGACCTGCTCCTGCGAGAGCTGCCGCTCTGGGTGGCCGATCTCACCGGACCTTTGCAGGAGCCGCTCGCCGACTTGAGCGGAGGCGCCTGGCGCGCTCTCCTGGGCGGCGACATCCCGCCGTCCAACGTGCGGCAGGAGCGGCGCAAGTACCTGCTGCGGAGCGCGGACGGAACCTTCCTTCTCAAGTTCGCGGGGCTCGGCGCGGTCGGGGAGGAAGTCGCGCGAAGGGCGCGGGCGGTGGCGGCCGCGGGGTTCGGGCCCGAGGTCCTCGGCCTGCGCAACGGCTTCCTCGTCCAGCGCTGGGTCGAGCGGGCCGAAGGACCGCCTCCCGGCGCCGCGGAGGTCGCGGCGTATCTCGCCTTTCGGTCGCGGGCGCTGCCCGCCAGGCCTCGCTCCGGCGCATCGCCGTCGAAGCTGCTGGAGATGGCGGAGCACAACTCCGGTCGCGCGCGGCCGGACCTGCGCCGACGCCTCGACGACGTCATCCGTGAGCAGATGCCCGTCGAGATCGACGGCAGGCTCCACCCCTGGGAATGGCTCCGCGACTCCTCCGGCCGACTCCTCAAGACCGATGCCGCCGATCACTGCCGCGCGCACGACCTCGTCGGCTGCCAGGATGCCGCCTGGGACATCGCGGGCGCGTGCATCGAGCTGGGGCTCGACGAGACGGCGCTCGTGGGTCGGTTCCGCGCCAGCGGCGGCCGCGGCGCTTCGCCCGAGGTCCTCGCCTTCCTGCGGCCCTGCTACCTCGCGTTCCAGCTCGGAGCGCACCGGCTGGCCGCGGAGTCGCTGCCCGGCGAGGCCGCGCGACTGCACCGCGCGGCCGACCGGTACGCGCGGCTGCTCAGTGCAGCGTCGTGAGCCCCGGCGCATCCTCTGCCGAGCGGGCGTGTCCGCGAAGGAGCGCCATCGCCTCGCGATACCCATGCAGCGTCCCGGTATCCACGTACGCCTCGCCCGCGCGCACGCCGATCGCCCTCCCTCCTCGCGCGAGGTACTCGTTGATCAACGTACCGACGTACTCGTCCGCGCGGTTCCGGTCGAGCCAGAGCCGGTGGAGGTTCCGCAGGATCGCGCCATCGAGCTTGAACGCTCCCCAGATCCACTGCGTGCGCGACTCGGCGGACTTCACCTGGATCTCCTCCACCTGCCCGTCCGCCGCGGTGACCACCGCGTCGAACAAGCGCGGGTCGTCCACGTGGAAGAGCAGGAACGACAGCCCTGCGGGCAGCCGCGCGAAGCCGTCCTCGGGAAACCAGACGGTGTCCGGCAGCCCGACGAGCACCTCCTCGTCGTCGCGGACGAGCGGAAGGGCGCGGAACAGCGCGTCGCACAGCCCCGCTGGCTTCTGCTGCACGACGTACGCGATGTGCGCCGGGCCGTACGATCCGCCGAAGTATTCCACGATGTCGCTCTTCCCCGCGGAGATCACGAAGCAGATCTTCTCCGCGCCCCCGCGGACCATCCGGTCGACCAGATACTCGCTCACGGCGCGCGGCCGCTCGATGACGCCGTCGGTCCGCACGCCGACCGGCAGCAGCTCCTTGGAAAAGGCCAGCGGCTGGATGCGGCTCCCGATGCCCGCCGCGGGAACGATGCCCCACATGCTCACGCCTCCTCGATGATGGAGATCAGCTCGCGGGCGCGGTGCTCGGCGGTGTGCTCCTCGAGCGCCCGTTGCCGCGCGGCGTAGCCGATGCGCGCGAGCTCCTGGCGCGAGCACGACAGCGCCGCCAGGACGTCGTCGGCCGTCTGCGCCACCAGGATCTCCTCGCCAGGCCGGAAGAAGGCGTCGACGCCTTCCCAGGCGTCGGTCAGCACCGGCACGCCGCAGGCGGCCGCCTCGAACAGCCGGCCCGAGGGGCAGTACCCCATGGTGGCCATCGGCGCGCGGGTCACGTTGAGCGTCAGCGGCGAGGAACAGTAGAAGGCGGGGTGCTGGGCGGGCGGAACGTGCTGCACGAACGCGATGTTCGGCGCCCAGGGAAAGTCTTGTGGATATTGCGCGCCGGCGATGATGAACCGGCGCCGCGGCAGCCTGCGGGCAGGCTCGAGGAAGAGCTGCTCCAGGGCCCGCTGGCGGTTCCGCGCGTAGGTTCCGAGGTAAGAGAAGTCCGCGGCAAATCGCTCCATCGGTTGCGCGGGCCGGTGCACCAGCGGGTCGACGCTTCCGTAGAGCGTCGCGGTGCGGCGCGCGCCGAACAGGTCGCGGAGCGCCGGAAGCGCGCGGCCGCCGGTGAAGCTCAGCACGACGTCGAAGTCGCGGAGCCCGTCCGGTCCGATGTAGTCCACCGCGCTCCCCGAGAGGGCGCGTTCCACCGTCACCGGCGTATCCATGTCGTAGAAGAGCTTCACTCGCGCGCGTGACTCCGCCGCCAGCGCGGTCGCCGCCGGCCCGTCGGGGCAGTACGAGGTCACCATCGCCGCGTCGGCGTCGCGCAGCTCGCGCGCGGCTTCGCGCGCCGCCTCCTTCCACTCCGTGTAGAGGTGCAGGCGCGCGCCCGGCGGCTCCGCGCAATCGCGATGCGCCGCGTAATACGGCGCGTCCCGCTCGTAGAAGTCCAGGCGATGGCCGGACCGGCTCAGCGCGGCGGCAAGCCCGCGCCAGAGCGTCGCGTGACCATTTCCCCAAGATGAGCTGATGGTCAGACCGAAGACGACCAGCTTCATCGCGCCTCCGGACGACAAGCTGGCCACCTGTGAGGCGCGCGACACTCCGCAAACCTGCGCCCGTACGCTCACCGAGGTCGCTCAGGGGCCCTGCGGATGTCTGGCGGAACGGACCCGCGCATCGTCTCCAGCGGGATGCCCGCGAAAGGCGAGCTGGCCGGCGTAGTGCACCGCAACATCGCCGAGTTGCTCGAGGTACGGCGGAGCTTCGACCGCCGCAAGAGCCGGCAGGACAGCCTCGCGGACGCGGTGACGCGCTTCACGGGCAGCATGGCGTTCGTTTGGATCCACGCTGGGCTGTTCGCCGGATGGCTGCTCTGGAACACGCTGCCGGGCACGCCGAAATTCGACCCGTATCCGTTCGTGATGCTGGCGATGGTGGCCTCGGTGGAGGCGATCTTCCTCTCCACCTTCGTCCTCATCAGCCAGAACCGGCAGGCGGCCCTGGCCGAGAAACGCGCCGAGCTGGACCTCCAGATCAACTTGCTCGCCGAGCACGAGGTCACGCGCCTGATCGCGCTCTCCGAGGCCATCGCGCTGAAGCTGGGAGTGGAGGTGGCGCGCGATCTCGGCGAGCTGAAGCGCGACGTGGCGCCAGGCGAAGTGCTGGAGCAGATCGAGAATGCGGCGAAGTCGCCTGCGCATTGAGCTCCTCGCGATCCTGCTTGCGCTCTTCGCGGCGTGCCCGCGCCCCGTTCGCGACAGGGCCGCGCTTTCGGTGCCGTCGCGGCAGCGCGATTCGCTGCCCGGCGGATACTACGCGCAGCCCGCGGGAATCGCCGACGACTATCCGGAGGAGAGCACGACCGAGGCGAAGATCCGGCGCGACCTCGACACCGCGCGTGCGGCGGGAGTGCGCTGGCTGCGTTTCGGACTGGGGTGGGACGCAGTCGAGACCGCGCCGGGGCAGTACGATTTCCATCTCTGGGACCTCCTCGTGCAGCTGGCGCCGCGGTACGGCATCGCCCTGCTCCCGTACGTCTGCTACACGCCCAGGTGGCTCAGCTCCGCTCCGGAGGATTTCTGGCGGCGGCCGCCCGCCGACCCCGGCCGCTTCGGGCGATTCATGGAGACGGCAGCGCGCCGCTACGCGGGGCGGGTTCCGTCCTGGGAGCTGTGGAACGAGCCCGACAACGAGCAGTACTGGCTGGGCACCGCGCGCCAGTTCGCCGATCTCGTCCGGGCGGGCGCGGAAGGGGTCCGGCGAGGAGATCCCGCGGCGCGCGTCGTGCTCGGCGGCATGTCGAAAGGGCGTTCGCCGTTCCTCGAGACCTTGCTGCGCGAGCAGCGCATTGGCAAGGTGGTCGACGTCGTCAGCCTTCACGGCTATCTCGAGACCTGGGACGCGCGGCGCGCGGAGGACTATCCTGCCTTCATCGGCGAGGTGGCGAGCCTCGTGGGCGAGACCGCGCCGCGCGACGATCTCTGGATGGCCGAGTTCGGGTACTCCGACTGGCGCAAACCTGGCGGGAATCCTTCGGAGTGGTCGTACGCGGTGCACGACTACGAGCACACGGCGGCGTTCCAGGGCGTGGCGCTGCTGCGGGCACACGCGCTCGCGTTGGGCACCGGGGTGCTGTCGCTCACCACCTGGTACCGCATCGACGATCTCCCTGCGTCCGAGGGCGTCATCGGGGACGAGAACAACAAGCACCTCGGCGTGCTGGACGCGCGCGGGCGCCCCAAGCCGGCCTTCGCTGCGCTCCGCCTCTGGAGCTCCCTGTTCGATGCGCCGGTGCGCGCGGTCGCCGCGCAGGCCGGCCCCGCCGTGGTGCGCGTCTTCGAGAAACCGTCAGGCGAGCTGATCGTCCTCGCCTGGCTTCCCAGCGCGCGAGGCCCTCCGGGCCGGAGTCCCGACGTGCGGGCGGAGACGGTCCGCATCGTGCTCCCGCACCCGGGCGCGGCTCTGGAGGAGTTCGATCCGGCGACGGCGCTGCCCGCGCGCGGGTCGGCCGCGCTCCACGGCGCGTCGATCGATCAGGTGGTCCTCCGCGGCGATTCGATCTTCGTCGCGCGCGTCCGGTAGGAGATTGCGGGCAAGCGGATCTGGCGGGCGCGGCCGGTTCAGTGCATCTGTTGCGGCGTGCGCGTCCTCGGCGTGGGCGAATCCAACGACCTCGGCGATCTCTATCTGCGCCTGCTGCGGGCCGGGCACGAGGTGCGCGTCTTCGTCTCCGACGAGGATTGCCACGGCATCCTCGAAGGGCTCGTTCCGCGCATCGAAGACTGGCGCCGCGAGCTGTCCTGGGCAGGGCGCGACGGCCTGATCGTCTTCGAGCAGGCGGGCCTCGGCGCGGAGCAGGACGAGCTGCGGCGTGACGGCTTCCGCGTCATCGGCGGCGGCGCGCTGGGCGAGCGGCTCGAGAACGACCGCGCGTTCGGCCAGGAAGCGCTTCGCGCTGTCGGCTTGCCTACCGCGGCGACGAGGGAGTTCGACAGTTTCGAGAAGGGACTCGAGTTCCTGCGGCAGAACCCCGGCCGCTACGTCTTCAAGCTCAACGGCTCGTGGCTCTCCTCGACGCGCAATTACGTCGGAGAGTTGGCGGACGGGTCCGACGTGGTCGCCTTCCTCGAGTTGCAGCGCGCGCAGTGGAGATGGGCGCAGTCACCCGTCTTCGTGCTGATGGAGCGCGTCGACGGCGTCGAAATGGGCACCGGCGCATACTTCGACGGCGAGGAGTTCCTCGCGCCGGCCTGCTTGGACTGGGAGCACAAGCGATTCTTCACCGGCGACCTGGGCGAGCTCACCGGCGAGATGGGAACGCTGGTGACGTACACGGGCGCCGAGCGTTTCTTCGCGGCGACGCTGGGACGCCTCGCGCCGCTCCTGCGTGAAGGCGGCTACTGCGGATACGTGAACCTGAACACCATGGTGAACGAGCAGGGCACCTGGCCGCTCGAGCTGACCTGCCGGTTCGGTTATCCGGGGTTCGCCATCCTCGATGCGCTGCACGTCGATCGCTGGGACACGATCCTGCTGCGCATGGCGGAGCGGAGCGGACCGCGGAGCTTCCGCGTCCACGCCGGGTTCGCCGTCGGAGTGGTGCTCACCGTGCCTCCTTTCCCGTATCCGCAGGCGACGGTGCCCGCGCATGGGCAGCCGCTGGTGTTCCGCGAACCGCTGCTTCAAGACGAGGACGAACATCTACACTTCGGCGAGCTGGCGATGAAGAGAGGTCGGCTCGCGACTTCCGGGCCTTCCGGATACGCGCTGGTCGTCACGGGACGTGGCCAGACGGTGGCCGAGGCGCAGCGGGCTGCCTACTCTCTCGCTCGTAAAGTGTGGATTCCCAACGTGCGATACCGCACGGACATCGGCGACAAGTTCCTACGGACCGACGCCGGCGTGCTGTCCGCTCTCGGTTGGCTCTGACGCGAAGGCGAGCTCGCGGCGGTAGCGCGCGAAGCAGCGCGCGCCGGCGCGCAGGCGCATCAGCGCGCCCTCGGCCATCGCGCGGGCAGCGCGCGGCTCCGCCTCGACCAGGGTCGCCAGCACCTCGCGGTTCCAGGCGGCGCTGTGCGCGACGTCGAGCGTCGCGTGAAGGGAGAAATAGCGGCGCGCGGCCTTGTTCACGCCCAGCCGCGCGAGACCGCGATCGACGTGCGCTACCCGTCCCGGAGCCGTCATCTCGATCGCGCCCAGCGCTCCCGCCGAGTGGTACGCGTACCGCCGATCGCAGGCGAGCGCGACCATGAGATTGGCGAGCGCGAGCGATTCCCACACCGTCTGTTCGAGCACCGGCTCTGCGCGAACCGATCTCGCCAGATCGGAGAGCAGCGGCCCGTGCATCGCGGCGGCGCGGCCGCGGCCCATCTCGTCCCAGTAGTTGCGCGCCAGCTCCAGCTTGGCGCGGACGGGCATGCGCACCTGCGTCAGCGCGACGAGGTCGTCGAACCCGGCCTCGCCGGCGACTTCCTGCGCCAGGAACCAGCGCATCTGCGCCAGGGTGGCGCGCTCCGCCAGCCACGGGAAGAGCGGATCGCCCTGTCCGGGACCGGTCTCCCGCAAGGACTCGAACCAGGTCACGAAGCCATTCGGATCGCCGGGCGCGTCCGCGGCGCGCTGCGCGACCGCCGCGCGCTCTTCTTCGACGAACGCGGCCTCGCAGGTGCGCAACCGGATCTCTTCGTCGACCTGGAGAGGCTCGTCGGGAAGCGCGGGACGAAGCCGCTTCTGTGCGAACCTGGCGAGGCGCAGGTGGAGCTCTCGTTCCATGCAGGCTGGAAGTTGCGGCTGGCGCGGCCGATGCGCCAGGCTCGGATGGCGCCGTCTTACCGCTTGAGCGCGTCGAGGGCCACCACGGCGATGCGCTCGACCTGTTCGTAGACGGGCCGGTCCAGCTCGTCGCCGAACACGTCCGGGTCCAGTTCCCGGTAATCATACGCGGTAGTACGTAGGAGCGGCTCGAGCCGCGGCCAGAGCACGTGCTCGCCATCGACGACCGGCGTGGCGGTATAGAGGAGCAGGCGGCCGCCGGGCGGGAGCCGCTCCAGCGATTCTTGCGCGATGCGCACCGACAGGTCCACGCCCCAGCGGCCACCGCCGTCGCGGTACGTCCTGCGCTGGTCGTCGGCGAGGTACGGCGGATTCGCGATCACCAGGTCGAGCGCACCCTCCGCCCCGGAGAGCACGTCGCTGTGCGCCAGTCTGGCCGGCAACCCGTTCAGCTCCGCGTTCGCGCGCGCGAAGCGCAGCGCCTGCGGGTTCACGTCGAGGAGTTGGACCGAGGCAGCGCGCGGGGCAAGCAGCAGCCCGCCCGCGCCCGAGCCGCATCCCACGTCGGCCACGTTGCCGGCCCGCTCGATGCGCGAATCCAGCAGCGCGGCGAAGCGGTACGTGTCCGGACCGAAGAAGACCGCACTCGCCTCGGTGGTCGGATAGGCGGAGTGGGCGCACAAGAGCGGACCGAGCGTGGAGAACCGCACGCGGCTCCACAGGTGGGATCCACGCTGCGCGAGCCCGCCCGTTTCGTCGAGCAGCTCGAGGATGCGCGGTGGAAGGAGATCGGGCGCGAACGGCATGCTCCAGCCGAACACGTCGCGCAGGCCGCGAGCCTCGGTACGGCGCTCCAGCACGCGCCGGTGCGTCCCGGGAGTCGGCGTGACGAAGGTGTAACCCTCGGCGCGCAGCGCCCGTCCGAGCTCCGCGAGCGGATCCATGGCGCCGCCAGACTATACCGGTGTGGACCACGAGGTGACGCCGCACCGCTTCGCGGTTCGACGCGTCAATCGACAGGGGCGAGGATTTGATCGACCGAGGGGCGATTCCCACCGTCTGATTCCGAGGAAAAGCCGGGAGCGGCGCGCGGACCGGTCTTGATGCCGAGGCAGATGAGGGCGGTCAGGGCTCCACCGGCGACGAGAACCTGCACCACGTGCACGAAGCCGCTGATGTCGGTCGAGGGGCCGGCGCGCCCCAGGAACGCGATGACGAGCCCCACGCCGATCACGGCGCCGATCTGGCGGATCGCCTGGTTGATCGCGCTGCCCAGCGCGAATCGGTTCGGAGGCAGCCCATGCACCGCGGCCCCGCTGAGCGAAGGAAGCACCAGCCCGACGCCGGTTCCGGTGACCAGCGCCCGCGGCAGCCACGTGTGGACGAAGTCGGGCTGCGACTCGAGCGCCGAGTACAACAGGCCTCCGCCCAGGGCAAAGACGAGGCCGCCGGCGACCAGCAGAGCGCGGTGACCGTGTCGATCGGCGATGCGTCCCGCCAGGATGGCGACGGGGATCACGGTCAGCGGGCCGGGCGTGATCGCGAGCCCGGCCTGGAGCAGGCTGTAGCGCCAACGCAGCGTGAGGAAGAAGACGAAGGTGAAGAACATCGCCGTGAAGGCGATGGCGAAGACGAAGGTCGCCAGGTTCGCGAGCCGATAGTTCCGGTCGGCGAAGAGGCTGAGATCGACGGCGGGCGAGGATGCGCTCCGCGAGCGCAGGAGGAAACCGGCGAAGAAGAGGATTCCGGCGCCGATGCTCGCCACCGTGCGCGGAGCGAGGGCGCCCCAGTCCGGTCCCTGGACGATCCCGAGGGCGAGCAGCGCGATCGCGGCGACGAGGAGCGCGACTCCGATCGGATCCGGGAGTTGCCGCGCCGTCTCGTCGCGCGATTCGAAGAGCGTCCTGCTCCCCCGAAGGATCGCGGCGATCCCGACTGGCACGTTGATGTAGAAGGCCCACCGCCAACTCGCCGATTGCACGACGAGCGATCCCAGAGAGGGGCCGATCGCGGCGGCCAGCGCGCCCACGGCACCCCAGAGCGCGACCGCGCTGGCGCGACGCGCCGGGGGAAATGCGTGCAGCACCAGCGCCAGCGAGGAAGGCAAGAGAAGAGCGGCGCCACAGGCTTGCAGAGCGCGCGCGCCGATCAGCGCAGCCGCCGAAGGAGCGACGCCGCACAGGGCCGACGCCGCCGTGAAGAGCCCCACGCCGGCGAGGAAGATCCGCTTGCGTCCGATGCGATCCGCGATGCGGCCGGCGGGGACGAGCAGCGACCCGAATACGATGGTGTACGCGTTCAGGACCCAGGAGAGCTGAGCGGTCGAGACGTCGGAAAAGGTGGCGCGGATCGAGGGGAACGCGACGTAGAGAACGGTGCCGTCGAGGGAGACGACGAACACGGCAACGCTGGTGAGCGCCAACGTGCGCCAGGCGGAGACCGTCTCCGGCGCTCGCGTGACCCCCGCGGCGGCGACGGCTTTCATCGGGTCACGCTTGGCCCGTTCCCGGCCTGCACCAAGAGGTTCATGACCAGGACCTGCACGGGCTCGCCGTTCTGGTTGACCGTGGCGGTGCGCCACTTGATGAATCCCTGGCCACGCCGGCTGCTCGAGGCGGCACCTCGAGGTACATCATGATCGCGACTCCCGGCGTCCCTTCGCCAGCGTGCGGGTCCACGACTCGCACGTGTCGCGCAGCATCGCCGCGCTCAGCTCGTCGTCGTCCACCGCCCGGGCGATGGCGAGCGCGCCCACCATGCCGGCCAGCAGCGCACGCCGCGTCCGGGCGTCGGTGCCGGCCGCGAGTCGCTCGATGCGCGCGAGCGCGGCGCGGACGCCTTCGGTGTAGGCGCGTCGCAGCGCAGCGGACTGCCGCGGCATGTCCGAGGCGAGCGCGGGGAGCGGGCACCCGGTTGCGGGCGCATCGCGATGCGCTCGGCTGAGGTAACCGCGCAGCATCGCCTCCGCCGACCGGGCGGATCCCTGCGCCAGCGCGGATCCCGCGAACGCCTCGGCGCACGCTTCCGCCGCCAGCGCCTCCTTGCTCTCGAAATGGCGGTAGAAGCCGCCCGCCGTCATCCCCAGGCTGGCCATCACGTCGCCGACGCTGACCGCGTCGATGCCGCGCTCGCGGAAGAGCCGCGAGGCTGCCCGGACGGCGGTCCGGCGCGTGCGAGCAGCGGCCTCACGCGACCGGCGCACGAGGTCCTCCGGGCGAATCGAGCCGGAACTGCTTGCGCAAGGCGCTGTCGAACACGCTGGCGGGCAGGTACCGGCGCAGCCGCGAAAGGATGCCGGCGCGCTTGCCCGCCGTGTAACGCAGCCGCGGCTTTTCCGCCGTCGCCGCCTCCAGCACCGCCTCGGCGACGACCTGCGGATCGTCGCCCGCGCTCACCGAGGCTCGCACGTTCTCGCCGGCGCGGCTGCGCGCCGCCGCGTAGTCATCGACGACGGTAGCCGGCGCCATCCGACCGTTTCCGATGTTGGTCCGCGTGAAGCCGGGCTCGACGAGCAGCGCCCGAACTCCCAGCGCGCGCGTCTCGTGGTCGAGCGACTCGGCCAGCCCCTCCAGCGCGTGCTTGGAGGCTGCGTAGAACCCCATGAAGGGCGCCGGCAAGAAGCCGACGACGCTGCTGATGAAGACGATGCGGCCGCTCCTTTGCGCCCGCATCGCGGGCAGCACGGCTTGCGTCATGCGAACGGCGCCAAAGAAGTTCAAATCGAAGAGCTCCTGCCCCTGTGCAACCGAGGTCTCTTCGACCGCGCCAATCATCGAGCCGCCGGCGTTGTTGACCAGGAGATCGATACGGCCGGCTTTCGCCAGCACCTCCCGCACGCCTGCTTCGATCGAAGCGCCGTCCCGCACATCGAGCAGCACGCGCTCGACCCCGGCGGGCACTGCGCTGCTATCCGACCTCGCCGTCCCGAAGACGCGGTAGCCTCGCGCAATGAGTACCCGGGCAGTCGCGTTGCCGATCCCGGTCGAAACGCCTGTCACCACCGCCACTGGACCGCGCATATGTGCTCCCCACATTTAGATGTCGATCGCCATCTAAATTGACCAGATGCCAGTCAGCCGGGGCGGATTCGGCACGACTCGCAGATCGAGCCCGGATGGTTCCGCTTCCAGGGGCGCGGGAATAGTCCGGCGGTTCGTTTCATCCTCCTCGGTACACCGCGCAATCGAGCGCGGCAGGAGGTCGGCATGCCCGTGCACAAGGGGAACTGTTTCCGTGGCGCCGTCGAGATCGCCGTCGAGGGCGAGCCCGTCGGAGCGGGCTACTGCCACCGCGCGTCATGCACGAAGGTCGCGCCGGTCTCGACCGCTGCGAGAGCGTATCGGAGGCCCCAGAAATGCTGATGGGCCTCATTCGCATTCCTGATTGTCCGCCGGCCCCGGTCGTTCATCGAACCTCGTGTTCCCGGAGGACACGTGAAGGCAGAGCCGAAACGCGCGCGTTTCCAGGCAGCGACCTTGCCTCACCTCGACCGGCTGGTCGCGCTGGCCTCCCGCTGGGGAGATGGGCACGAAGCGGAGGACTACGTGCAGGAGACTTACGCGCGTGCATTGGCTGCCTTCGACCAGCTCCGCAACGCGGATGCCGCCTTTCCCTGGCTGTGCCAGATCCTGCGATCCGTCGCGAACGAGCGGCGCCGGACGGGCGCCCGGCGGCAGGGCCTGGTCTTCATCACCGAGCTGGAATCGGCGCACGAGGAGATGGTCGCCAGCGATTTGCCCTCGCCGCTCGACGAGCTCCTGGCGAATCTGCAGGCCGGCGAGCTGCGCGAGGCGCTGCGGTCGATCCCGGAGGAATTCGCCGAAGCAGTGGAGCTTCACGACGTGCATGGATTGAAGTACCGCGAGATCGCGCAGGTCACGTCGGTGCCCATCGGCACGGTCATGAGCCGCATCAGCCGCGGCCGGCGGCTTCTCGCAGGGCTGCTCGCCGTGACCGGCGAAAACGGGGCGCAGCGAGGCGTGGCGAGATGAAAGAAAGGGACTGCGATGAGTGAGCCTGCCATAGGCCACGCGCTCCTCCAGCAGCTCGTTGCGGCATTGGCCGACGGCGAGTTGCCCCGGAGCGAGGCGTCCGCCGTCCAGGAGCACCTGCGCATCTGCGCGCGATGCCAGCGCGAGATGGCCTTGCAGCAGGGCGTGTCTTCCGCCCTCGCGCGGGAGCCCGCGGGCGCGGCTTCGGACACCCTGCGCCGCCGCATCGAGCGGATGAGCTCGCCTGCACCGAGGCGGAGCGCGCCGCCCTGGAGCCGCTGGGCAGTGCCCGCGGCCGCGGCGATGGTCGCGGTAGCGATCGTTGGGGGGGCCGCCTTGGTCTCGATCGGCGTTGGCCGCACAGGTACGCTGCTTGCCGGCCGCGGCGAGCGCCGCACGCCGGTGGCGCAGATTCCGCTGCTCCGCGATGCCCTCGCCGATTGCAGCCGTGCGATGGCGCGCAATTTCCCGCGCCAGGCGGACGTCCACGCCGTCGCCAAGGGCCTCCAGTTTCCCGTTCGCGCTCTCGAGCGTCCCGGCGCCGAGCTCTTCAGCACCTGGAAGACGACGCTCGCCGGATCCCCCGCCGCCGGCCTCGCGTACCGCTGGCGAGGGACGATCGTGGTGCAGTACCTCGTCTCGAGCGACGCCATCCAGCGGCAACCCGAGGTAGGCGAGGTGCTGCGCGCGGGAGGTGTCTACACGGCATCCGACCGAGGGCAAGCGATCGTCGCGCTCCTTGCGAGTGGAACCGGCACGGTGCTCCTCGCCGACGCTCTTCCCGAAGAGCTGACGGGGCTGGTCCTCTGAGGCGGTGCTACGATGCGCGGGGGGCATGCTGGACCAACTCCGCTACTTCCAGACCGTCGCACGGTGCGGGAGCCTTTCCGCCGCGGCGCGCGTCCTCCAGGTCAGCCAGCCGGGGCTGACGGCGATCATCAAGCAACTGGAAGAAACCTTCGGGACCAAGCTGCTGGTCCGCCTGCGGACCGGCGTCTCGCTCACCAGCACGGGCGAGGAGCTCCTGCGGTTCGCCGAGGAATCTCTCGCCCGGCTTGAGGAGGTGGAGCACCGGATCGACGGTCTGGAGTCGGACGAAGTCGGCAGTTTCGTCATCGGTTGCCACGAATCGTTGGGCGCCTACTTCCTGCCGCAGTGGATGACCGGCTTTCTCGAAAGCAATCCGCGCATCCAGCTGAGCCTTTCCAATGCGCCGTCGCGCGCGGTGCTCGAAGCGACGGTGGAGCGCGCCGTGCACTTCGGCATCGTGGTGAATCCCGAGCCCCATCCGGATCTGGTCCAGGTGAAGCTCCTTCGCGACGCGGTCGACCTCTTCGTCCTCGCCGACGGCGCGCCGGAAGCCGGCGACCTCGAGGCGGCGAAGGAGCGCCTGCGCCGCGGACCTCTGGTCTTCGCGGGGCGCGTGCTCCAGAGCCAGCAGATCATCGACCAGCTCGCGGCGCTCCGCGCGCTGCCGGCGCGCCTGTTGCCCTGCGGAGATCTCGAGCTCGTCAAGAGCTTCGCGCTGGCCGGGCTCGGGGTCGCGGTGCTGCCTCGCCGCGTAGCTCGCTATTGCCAGGACGGCCGGCTGCGGCGGCTCCATCCGGCGCTGCCCTTCATCGCCGACGAGATCCATCTTCTCTTCCGCGGCGACGCCCATCGGACGCGCGCGTTCCTCATCACCAAGGACGCGATCGTCGCGCACGGCCGGGCGCTGGACGGCGACTACGAGGAATAGGCGTCTCTACCCGGAGGGGCGGCGCGAGCGATCGGCGCGCGCGCGCAAGAGCTCGATGAATGCGGCCAGCGCCGGGGAGATGGGGCCGGAGTGCCGGCGGCGCACGAGGGCGCTGTCGCGGAAGAGGGGCGCCATTCCGGAGACGCGGATCTCGGCGAGCGCGCCGCGCGCCACCTCTTCCGCGACGTAGGTGTGCGTGAAGAACCCCGCGCCGATCCCGTTCGAGACCAGGTGCCGGCCCATCTCCATCGAAACCTCCACGGCATTCTCCGACCGGCGGGCCAGCTCCTCGAGCTGCGGATGGTGCGACTGCCACCACCGCAAGCGAAGGAAGGGGCTCGCGTGGCGCGCCACCTCCTCGCGCGTGACTCGCGACGCGCGGGCGAGCCGGTGCCGGGGATGCGCCACCAGCACGACTGGCTCGCGGAAAACGAAGAGCGGCGTCAGCTCCACCGTGCACGCGCACGGCCAGACCACCAGCGCCGTGTCGACGAGGCCGTCGAGCAGGTACTGGAGGAGCACCTCGTGGTCGGCCGCCTTGAGCGTGCACTCGACCAGCGGATGCGCGCGCAGGAACTCGGCGAGCGCGGGGGCGACGAGCCCGACGGCGAGCGATCCGAGGGCGCCCACCCGGATCGCTCCGCGCTGCCCGACCTGCGCGAGCCGCGCCGCCTCGACGCCCTCGCGCAGCACCTCCAATGCGCGGCGGACGTACGGCAGCAGGCTGCTGCCCAGCCCGGTGAGCCGGATCGAGCGCGCGCGGACGAACAGAGAGCCGCCCAGCTCGTCCTCCAACGCGAGTATGCGCGCGCTGATGGCAGGCTGGCCGAGGCGGAGAGCCGCGGCGGCGCGGCTGAAGCTGCCTTCCCGGGCCACTCGTTCGAAGGCGACGAGCTGATCGACGGTCATCGACGATCTCGATACCAACCATGCGTTGGATGCTCTTGAAGCATACACCGGGCGGAGCTACCGTTCCCGCATGATCAGGCTCGCCACGGCAGCGGACGCGGAGGCGATCGCGCGCATCTACGACCCGATCGTCGCGGCCACGGCCATCTCCTTCGAGGTCGATCCGCCCGGCGCCGCCGAGATGGAGCGCCGGATCGGCGAGACGCTCGAGATGACGCCCTGGCTCGTCTACGAATCCGAAGGGAGCCTGCGCGGCTATGCGTACGCGTCCAAG
>JBJMQJ010000193.1:0-3411 GCA_045802765.1 Myxococcales bacterium | reverse complement strand
TTCTACGGGCTGGGGACCTACGGGACGGCGATCGCCATGGCCCAGCTCCACTGGTCGTTCGGCTCCGGCCTGGTCTTCGGAGCGGTGCTGGGAGTGGCCTGCGCGCTGATCTTCGGCATCCCCATCTTGCGCCTGCGCGGCCCATACTTCGCCATCGCGACGCTGGGCCTGGCGGCGGTGATGTCCGCGATCGTCGCGACCATCGAGATCGCCGGCAAGAACATCGGGCTCATCCTGCCGCTCTTCCGCGGCGACAAGCTCTTCTACGAGCTTTCGCTGATCCTGCTCGTCGCCGCCACCGGAACCGTCGCTTGGATCGCCCGCAGCCGCTTCGGCGCGGGCCTCGTCGCCATCCGCGAAGACGAGGACGCGGCGCAGGTGATGGGGATCAACACCACCATGTTCAAGGTGGCCGCGCTCACCGTGGCGGCGTTGTTCAGTGCGCTGGCGGGCGGCATCCACGCCTACTGGATCACGTTCATCGATCCCGCGAGCGCGTTCGATCCGTCGCTCAACGTGCGGATGGTGATCATGACGCTCTTCGGCGGGCCCGGCACCGTGCTCGGTCCGGTGCTGGGCGCGCTGGTGCTCTCGGCGGTGTCCGAGGTGCTGGCGAGCCAGGCAACGGGGGTGGCCAGCCTCTTCTATGGCTTCGTGATCGTGGCTGCCGTCGTGTTCATGCCCAAGGGGCTGCTCGACCTGGTGCAGGGGTTCCGCGAGTCGCGCTGGCGATACTTCACCGACAACGTCCGGCGGTTCCGGATATGACCGAATCCCTCTTCGCCGTCCGCGGGCTGACCAAGCGCTTTCGCGGTCTCACCGCGGTGTCGGACGTCACCTTCCACGTCGCGCCCCGCGAGATTTTCGGGCTCATCGGCCCGAACGGCGCGGGGAAGACCACGATCATCAGCCTGATCAGCGGCACGCTGGTCCCGACCGCCGGCGAAATCGTCTTCGAAGGCCGGCACATCGAGCGCCTGCCCGCATACCGCAGGGCGCGCCTGGGCATCGGGCGCACCTTCCAGGTGATGAAGCCGTTCCCGGGGCTGTCGGTATTGGAGAACGTCACCGTTGGCGCGCTGTTCGGGACCGGCGGCGGAGAGCGCAACCGCAAGCGCGCGGAAGAGAAGGCGCGCGAGTGGTTGCACTTCACCGGGCTGGAACGCCGGATGGATCAGCGCGCCGACGCGCTCGGCGGTCCCGACCGCAAGCGCCTCGAGTTCGCCAAGGCGCTGTCGATGAACCCCAAGCTCCTGCTCCTCGACGAGGTGATGGCGGGCCTCAACTCCGTCGAGGTGGACCAGGTCGTGGAGCTGATCAAGAAGATGCGCGAGAAGGGCCTGACCATCCTCGTCATCGAGCACGTCATGAAGGCCATCCGCCGGCTCGCGGATCGCCTTCTGGTCCTGCACCACGGCCAGCAGATCGCCGAGGGATCGACCGACGAGGTGCTCCGCGACCCGCGCGTCGTCGAGGCTTACCTCGGCAAGAGGCGGCAGTGACCCCGGCGCTGCTCGAGATCGGCGCTCTCAGCGCGGGGTACGGCCAGGTGCCGGTGCTCTCCGAGATCAAGCTCTTCATCCGCCCGGGCGAGATCGTCACCCTGGTGGGCAGCAACGGCGCGGGCAAGACGACGCTGCTGCGCGCCATCTCGCGCGTGATCGGCGCGCGCGGCACGCTTCGCTTCGACGGCCGCGATCTCACTCCGCTCTCTCCCGAGCAGGTCTTCGGCCTGGGCCTCGTGCAGGTGCCGGAGGGCCGGCAGCTCTTCGATCGCATGACGGTGGAGGACAACCTGCTGATGGGCACCTACCGCAGGCGCGACGACGCCGGCGTCCGCCAGGGTTTCGAGCGCGTCTACCAGCTCTTCCCAGTCCTCGCCGAGCGGCGCCAGCAGATCGCCGGCAGCCTCTCCGGCGGCGAGCAGCAGATGTGCGCCATCGCGCGTGCGCTGATGGCCGCCCCGAAGCTCCTCACCGTCGACGAGATGAGCCTGGGCCTCGCGCCGGTGGTGGTCGACCAATTGCTCGGAGTGCTGGGCGAGATCCGCAAGCAGGGCATCACAGTCCTCCTCGTTGAGCAGGACGTCTTCGCGGCGTTCAGCGTTGCGGATCGGGGCTACGTGATGGAGACGGGCCGGATCGTCCGGGAGGGCGCAGTCGCGGAGCTGGAGAAGGATCCGGAGGTACGCAAGGCGTACCTCGGGGTGCAGTGAATCCGCGGGCGCTCCCGCGATCACGCCAGCACGAGACCGACCGGCGGCGGCTTTCCCCGTTCGACGAAGCGGGTGTTCACGGCGATGGCGCCGTCGATGAGCGCGGTGAAGACCTCGTCCTTCAGCTCCGCGCTGCCGGGGACCACGATGACGAGCAGCTCGCCGGGCGCCAGGGTGAACGAGGACATGTCCGCGGCCGGGTCGTCCAGGCAGCTCAGGCAATCGACCCACGCATCCATGGTGTGAGCGTAGAAGTCGGGGAAGCCGAACACCCGCTGGCACGCGGCATGGAAGGTCTTCTCGTTGCGGATCTCGCTGGTCGGCAGGACGATCCTGGGCATGCGCCCAGGGTACCGGCGTCGCGCAGACTGCTCAAATTCACGCCTCATCCACCCGGCAGTCCCAGCGCACGGGTATACGTGCGAAGAAGCGCCCAGGGGGAGCACACGCTACGCATCGCAGACTCGTGGCGAGCGTCAAAACGACCTGAAACCAGCTACGCGAAATCACGCCGTGTCACCGGCGGACGCAGCATCCAGCCGATGCTGAGCAGCCACGTACGCGGCTCCGCAACCAAGTGACGACTTCCAGCCGACGTCAGCGGGTCGATCGCGTCCGGGCGAATGGGTCTGCCGCGCCGGCGGCGTGGAGGTGCGTGTTGCCGAGCACGTACGCGATCGCGTTCGCCGTTTCGGTCGGAGTGCGCAGCGCATGCGCGTGGTAGCGATCCGCGAAGACTGGTCCGCGCGGGCCGAGAACGCGATTCACGGCCTTGGCGATGCGGATGGACAGCCCCTGGATCCCGCGCGCGAGCGCCATCGCGTCCCGCGCCTCGGCGATCAGGTGCAGGCTCACGATTGGTCACTTCTCCCGTCCTTGCGAGACGTGATTCGACCGGAGCGATGTACCGACAGTCGTCGTCCGAGGACGGCGCAATTGGATCTCGGTTGCTGTTCAAGGAGCGGTTGCCTTGGAGCCCGATCGGAACGATCGCCAGGCGCACGCCGTAACGCAGCGCGTCCCGTCCCGGGGCGGATAAATTTCGCACTCACCCGGACGAAATCCCCTCCTCCGGCGCGCGGCGGTCCACCGATGCGCGGGCTCGCTTCATGAACAGAGGACCGTACATCTTCTCCGCGGCGTGTTGATTGTGGGCTCGGCAGAGCAGGCGGATCCGATCTGCGCGGTGGAGACGC
>JBJMQJ010000192.1:0-11899 GCA_045802765.1 Myxococcales bacterium | reverse complement strand
TTCCACCGCGGGCATTCCGCACCACAGTGAAACTCTCGGGCGCGCTGGTTGTCGCGCCACTCGCGGAGCTCTGTCATGGCAACGATGGAAAAGAACGAAATCGAAGTCACGTCGCCGCAGCAAGCGGCTTTTACGACGTCATCCGGCGTCGCGGTGCGCCTCCCAAAGTCGGTAGTCACGCCCACGTACGAGTACCGCAAATTTCATTTCGACGCGCGCACGTACTCGGCGCCGAGAGGCTGGGCTGGCACGTCCGCGCTCCCGATTCCCGTTCCGATTCCTCTGCCCCTCGTCGGTTCGCGCGTCCTGCTTTGGAGACAAGACCCGTCGGTCGTGGAGATCGGCGTGCGCAAGGCCTTCCTGCCCAGCCAGGTCTTCACCGGGCCGCGCGACGGCAGGATCGTGGTCAGCGGCCTGGCGCCGGTGAGCCCGAACGTCCTCGGCGATTTCATCGCGGCGCCCGGAACTGACGCCTTCGACGCGATCCACGCGTTCACCGTCGTCCGCCAGACGCTGACGATGTACCAGCGCGGTCTCGGCGGAACGGTGCCATGGGCCTGGAACCTTACGCCCGGCAACACGGACCCGCTCAGCGTGTATCCGCACGCGGGCGTCACGATGAACGCCTTCTACAGCCGCTCGCTGAAGGCGCTGAAGTTCTTCTACTTCGCGAAGCCGAACGCGACGCCGCCAGAGACCATCTACACCTGCCGTTCTCTCGACATCGTCTCGCACGAGACCGGCCACGCCATCCTCGACGGCCTGAAGCCCAACTGGCTCGCGATCGGCAATCCTCCGCAGACCGGCGCGTTGCACGAGTCATTCGGCGACCTGACCGCGATCTTCCTCGCGCTCTCGCAATTCGACCAGATCGAGGCGCTGATCGCGCAGACCAAGGCCAACCTGCACGACAAGTCGTTCCTCTCCGATCTCGCCGAGCAGTTCGGTCTGGCCCTCGGACGTCCGAACGGCCTGCGCAATGCGGACAACGACCTCAAGCTCAGCCAGGTCACGAACGAAGTCCACGACCTGTCGCAGATCTTCACCGGCGGAATCTACGACGTCCTCGCGGACATCTTTGCCTTCGAACGGCGCCCGGCAGTGCGCGACGACTGCGTCACCCTGTTCGAGGCCGCCGCGTACCTGCGCGGCCTGCTCCTGCGCGCGATCGCGGGTGCGCCAGCGACCGCGGCCACCTTCGTTCACGTCATCAACGGGATGGTGGCCCTGGCCGGCTCGGACGGTAAGCCGGTCCAGTACCAGAACTTCATCCGCAACCAGTTCGCGCGGCGCGAAGTCGTCCTCCCGGCGACGCCGCTCACGGAGAACTACGTCAAAGACGAGGTGCTCGCCGCGCCCGAGGAGACGCGCACCATCGGCCCGCAGGACCGGTCGGGATGCTGCGGCACGATGCGGCACGAGGAATACACGGAGGGCGAGCAGGCTCTCATGCACGAAGTGAAGCAGTTCGAGAAGGCGATGAAGAAGACCTGGGCCGCTGCCGCGCCGTAAGCTGTCCGCACGCGCCGCTCCGTCCGTGAGGGCGGGGCGGCGCCGCGGGGTTCTCGATGAGGGTCCAGATCAAGCAGATCGGCGGCATCGCGGGACAGGTGGAGTGGCCCGCCGTGGACACGTCACGACTTGGCGACCGCGGGAAGCGCATCGAGCGGTTGGTAGCGGCGCTCGGCTCGCCACCGTCGCCGCCGACCGCGGCCGGAGACGCCGACGTACCGCGCTACCAGATCACCATCGGGGATGGCGGCGCCTCGCGTACCATCGAGCGTAGGGACGCAGGCGGCGATCGGGACACCGTCCGCGAATTGGTCGCCGCCGTCACCGGTATGGATCCGGCCGAGACTGCGACGGAAGCGAGCTGAAGCCGTGCGATTGGTCCAGTGCCATTTTCGCGTCGGGATCGCTGCGTTCGCCCACCGTCCGGTCGGTGCTGACCCTACCAGCGGCCCGGTCCACTTGCGCCGCCGGTCTGGCGGCGCCATGCTGGCGCGCCTTGGAGCCGGTCGCGTTGGAGTTCGTGGTGGAGGCGTCGCTGCTCGTCAACGAGGGCGGCGTGCACTGCACGGCAGTCGTCTTCGCACGGCCGCTGCGAACCGGGGCTCAGGCGCGGCTGGGCGAGAGGGCATTCCTCAATGGAATGCGCGTCGTTGCGCTCGATCCAGAACGCGCCGCGCGGCGCGGGCCCGGCCTGGTCGCCTTCGTGCTGGAGGATGCGATGGACGCGCGGCAGTTCCGTCCCGGCGACCGGGCGACGCTGGAATCCCGCTGATTCAACCGGAGCGCCCGCCCTTTCCCCATGTGTCGCGCAGCGGCACGATCAGGTTGAATACCGGCGCGCCGTCTTTCGACTCCTTTGGATCGGCGAAGTAGTATCCTTTGCGCTCGAACTGGTACCGCTCCTTCGCCTTCGTCGTCGCAAGCGCGGGTTCGATGCGCGCGCCCTCGAGAACCTCGAGCGAGCGCGCGTTGAGCTGGGCGCGGAAGTCGGTCTCGCCCGCCCCGGGGTTCGGGACCTTGAAGAGCCGGTCGTAGAGGCGCAGCGTCGCTGGCTTGGAGAGGGGAGCAGAGACCCAATGGATGGCGCCGCCGATCTTGCGCCCGTCCTTCGGGTTGCCCGAGCGCGTCTCCGGATCGACCGTTGCACGCAGCTCCTTCACCTCGCCGGTCAGCGGGTCCTTGGTCGCGCCGGTGCAGCGGAGGACGTAGGCGTGGCGGAGCCGCACCTCCTTGCCGGGCGACAGCCGCTTCCAGCCCTTTACCGGCACCTCCATGAAGTCGTCGCGCTCGACGAACAGCTCGCGGGTGAAGGGCAGCTTGCGCGACCCGGCGGCAGGCGCGTCCGCCAGGAAGGGCGCGTCGATCTCGTCGATCCTCTCTCTTTCCCAGTTCTCCACCACGACCTTGAGCGGCCGGTGCACGCAGAGCGCTCTCTTCACCGAGATGTTGAGCAGCTCGCGCAACGTGTTTTCGAGCAGCTCCATCTCGACCGTGCTGTCGGCCTTCGCCACCCCGATCCGGTCGCAGAAGAGACGAATCGCCTCGGGGGTGTAACCGCGCCGTCGCAGCCCCGCGATGGTCGGCATGCGCGGGTCGTCCCAGCCGGAGACGAGCCCCTCCGCGACCAACGCCCCGAGCAGCCGCTTGCTCATCACCGTGTATGTGAGGTTGAGGCGCGCGAACTCGATCTGCCGCGGCTTGTGCGGAACGCCGATCTGCTGCAGGTACCAATCGTAGAGCGGCCGGTGGGCTTCGAACTCCAGGGTGCAGAGCGAATGGGTGATGCCCTCGATCGCGTCGGATTGTCCATGGGCCCAGTCGTACGTCGGATAGATGCACCACTTGTCGCCGGTGCGATCGTGGTGCTCGCGGCGGATCCGGTACATCACGGGGTCGCGCAGGTTCAGGTTGGGCGAGGCCATGTCGATCTTGGCGCGTAGCGTGCGCGCGCCGTCCGGGAACTCCCCCCTGCGCATGCGCCGGAAGAGATCGAGGTTCTCCTCAGGCGAGCGGTCGCGGAACGGCGAAGGCATTCCCGGCGTGGTCAGCGTGCCCCGCGTCCGCCGCAGCTCTTCGGCGCTCTGGTCGTCGACGAATGCCTTGCCCTCGCGCACCAGCTTTTCCGCCCAGTCGTAGAGCTGATCGAAGTAGTCGGCGGCATGATAGGAATGCTCGCCCCAGTCGAACCCGAGCCAGCGCACGTCCTCTTCGATCGACTCGACGTATTCCTGCTCCTCCTTGGCCGGATTCGTGTCGTCCATCCGGAGATGGCATCGCCCTCCGTAGTCGCGCGCGATGCCGAAGTTGAGGCAGATCGACTTGGCGTGGCCGATGTGGAGATAGCCGTTCGGCTCGGGCGGAAAGCGCGTGACGACCGAGGAGTGCTTGTTCGCAGCGAGGTCAGCGTCGATGACCTGCCGGATGAAGTTGGTCGGACGCGTCTCCTCGGTCACTTGGCGGTCGGATGCGGTGGAGGATGGCTGGGGCGGTAGGAATCGAACCTACAAATGGCGGGGTCAGAGCCCGCTGCCTTACCGTTTGGCGACGCCCCAGGAGATCATCGAGACCTTGCATTAGACCGGCCGCGGCAAACAGGTCAAGCGATCGCGGCCCGGCATCATCGGATCCGATGGTCGTCGACGCGCTGCACCTCGCCGGTGCGCACGTCCATCAGGTAGACGCGGTGGAAGGCCGTCTCCACGCGTGTCTGCCGCGTGAACGCGGAATCCGTGGCCTGCTGCCACGCGTCGCCAGTGACGAGAAGCAACCAGATCTCCTGCAGAGAAGCGTCGCCGACGTACGCGGCGAGCAGCTGCTCCTTGCCCCGCACTGCCTCGACAAGTGCCGCGTCGACGGGCCCCCAGAATCCGCGTGAGACGTACGCAAGCGGTCCTGCATCGAATGCCCGCCTACGCTCGAAGCGCAGGAAATCGAGCTCGACGATTCCCTTCCGCGCAAGCTCCGGTGCCGAGATCTGCAGCGGCGCGTCGAACGTGACGCTTGCCGCCAGCGCCTCGGCGAAATCGGCGACCTCACCGACGAGTCGCGCCACCTGCCGGCGCCTGCGGAAGAAAGGTGCGGCTGCGTTGGCGCTCATGCTGACGTGGAAATGCGGGTCCAGCCCACGCCGGGCCAACTCGGCGCTGAGCTCCTTCTCGAGCCATGCGAGATTGGGCTCGTTGCTCGCGAGATCCTCCTCGATCAGCTCCCGATGCTCCAGGCCGATACGCCGCCCTTCGATCACGAGCACGCAGTCCGGGCGGTCGCCTGGAATGACATTCGCGTGGAACCCGGCGAGCTCGAGAAAGCGCGTGACGTGGCGAACCTCCGTTGCTTGCTGGTCCACGCGATTCTTGTGCGGGCCGTTCACGTGACGTGCTCCCTCGAGATGTTCGTGTACCCCCGCGGCCCCGAAAAACGAAGGCCGCAGACCTGAAAGGCGGCGGGCGGCGAATCTCGCTCTGGCCGATTTCGGGCTTCGTCGCCGGAGGAGGCGCGTTCGTCTACTTCCCCAAGGTGCTCGCCAAGGATCTCTTCGACGTCATCGACGTCGGCGTCGGCGTGGCGCGCCTCGCCTGGGGAAGCAAGGACTGCGTGGGCCGAGCGGACCTCAGCGCCCGCGCCGCTTCCGCCTGTAATCCGCGGCGGACTTGGCGCGGCTCCCGCAGGTCTCCATGGTACACTGGCGGCGGCGCCTGTTCTTCGTCGTGTCGTAGAACACGAGAACGCAGCGGTCGTTCTCGCAACGGCGCACGAGCGACGGATCGCCGTGCTCGAGGAGCCACGCCGCCGATTCCGCGACAGGGCCTGAGCGCCTTGGCGTCCGCGAGCGCCGCGGGTCGAACTTCCCCATCGGCCGCCGTACTTCGCGACGCTGAAATGCGGGAATGCCTCCAACGTAGCGATGTTCACCACTCGAAGGGGGACTGCCATGATCTCGCTCGCGTCGCTGTGCGCGTTCGCGCTGCTCGCCGCTGCGCCCGGAAGTGGCACGATCACCATCACCGCTGCTTCCCCGGAGGCGGCTGCCGACTACGTCGAGGCCTTCGATCAGCTCTTCGGCGGACATGGCGACCTTGCGCGCGCCGCCGCGAAGAGGGCCCTCTCTCGCGATCCGAACCTGCTGCTCGCCCAGGCGCTGCTCTACGCCATCACTCCGGGAACGGAATCGATGCAGAGAGTGGACGCCGCCGCGGAGGCCGGTGCGTCGTTGCCGGAGGCGGAGCGGACCGAGCTGGCCTTCTGGGCGGCCAGCAAGCATGCCGATTCCGAGAAGGCCCGCGCGCTGCAACTGAAGTTGCTCGAGCTCGCGCCCCGCGACTGGCGCGCCTACGTCTACGTCGGCGGGACGGAGTTCTTCCAAGGGCACAAGGTGGAAGGGGCCAAGGGGCGCCTCCGCGAGGCGGCAGCGCTGAATCCGAAGGCGATCTCCGTGTGGGCCACGCTGGCCGCCATCGCCATCGAGCAGGGCGACAGGGCCGGCGCCGCCGAGGCGCAGAAGAAGGTGGCCGACATGCGGCCCGACGATCCGGCCGCGCAGGCGGATTACGCCTATGCGCTGATCACCGCCGGCAATCTCGACCAGGCGGAGCGGATCGCGCGCAGGGCCGCGGCCCTCCCCAACGCGGACGCAAAGCCGCTCGCCGCGCTGGCCAACGTCGAGTATTACCGGGTGCAATACGACCGCGGCCGCCAGGATCTGGCCAAGGCGCGCTCCCTCTCGAGGGACGACTTCGAGCGGATGGGCCTGATGCTCTTCGAGCTGCTCGGCTATGCCGCCGAAGGGAAGTACGACGGTGCGATGCGGGCGGCGAGCGCACTGGAGAAGGAGGCTCGAGCCCGGAACAACCCGAATTTCTACGTCGTGGCGGCGATGAACCGTTCGTTTGCGGCGAACCTTCTCGGCAAGTACGTCGAAGGCCAGAAACACGCCTCGGAGGCGTTGGCGCGTAGCGAGAAGGAGCCGCTCTCGGATGCCGGCCGACAGGGTCTGAAGCGCGGCACCTGGATCGCCGCCCTGTGGGCGCAAGGCTTCGGGAAGAGCTTGGCGGAGGCGGAAAAGACGCTCGCCATGCTCGAGAAGGACGCGGCGGAGTCGCCGAACGACCAGAACGTCCAGTCGGCGGCGTCGTGGGGGCGGGGAGTCCTCAAGCTCGTGAACGGCGACGCGAAGTCGGCGGCGGAAGAGATGCAGAAGTGCGTGCCGACGTTCGACCTGTGCCACTTCCATCAGGCCATCGCCCAGGAGAAAGCCGGCGACAAGGCCGGCGCACAGGCGACGCGGGCGACCTTGCTGGCGCAGCAGCGTTCGCAAGATGCGTTCTTCCTGTCGCTGCGATCGCAGTTGCTGAAGAAGTCAGTGCGAACGGCCGCCGCGGGTCCGGCCGCGGTCAATGCGAATTGAGACCATCCTGAGTGAACGACGTCCTGAGACTTCACACGCGGGAAAGGGTCCTCAATCGAACGACTGGTTCCCGAACGCGATGGGCTCCGCGTTCCACGCGGTATTGCAGCCTTCCGTCGGGAAGCTCAATTCGAACGCGGTCGCGAAGGTCGGATCGAGCCCGACAAGGACGGTTTCGTCGCCGTTTGCTTCCGCGTAGTCGACGAGGAACGTGCCGTCCGGCGTCTCATAGGCGCTGGAGCAGAACGCAGAGTACAGCGGCGGTTGGTGATCGAAGCGAAAGACCGCGGTTGCGTCGAGCGCCTCGTCGTCGATGGATACGGAGCTGGAGGACAGCATCGCGCCGGCGGAGGTTCCCGCCGGTTGGTTGATGCTCGGCGTGCCGTCGTCGAAGAGCAAGAGCAAGCCATCCCGCGTCAAGGTCGCCGCGTGTTGCCCGATCGGCCAGACGCCTCCGCCGCCGAGCGAGAGCGCCTTGCGGGAGAGCGACGGAAAGGTGGCCCAGTATTTCGTGGGGTCGCCGAAGACCCAGATCAGGTTCCCGCTTTCGTAGTCTCTTGGCGACGAAGTTCTCGCGGCTCGACACGATCAGCGAATCGTCCGCCGCGTCGTAGAAGACGGAGTTCAGGTGGAACCAATCGACACCATCGCGGACGAAGAGGGCCGGATCGTCGCCTCCCGCCTTCATCGCGGCGGCGTCGGCCACGAGTGATTGCACGTAGGCCGTCGCGGCGGCATGGCTAGGGTGCACCTCTACGGAGGCCGGTACGATCACGCTCGTGTCGAGGAAGACTGGCTCAGCGGCCATCGGCCCCGTAGAGGTCCTCGCGGCGCAACGTCCCGCCGACCCACGCGGTGCCGCCGCTCAGAAGAGGAACCTGGAAGCCGGCGGGTGGGGGCCGCGGGCTCTCGCGTTGCGAGGCGAGCGCCAACACGCGGGCGCGCTCCTCGCGGCTGAGCGCCGCGAACTCCTCGGCGAGCTTCTGCAGCTCCTTGCGTGAACGAGCCATGCTCGGAAGGCTAAGCCAGGATAGCGAGGTTGTCGAGCTTGCATTACACGCATGGGATGCTCCTGTAACGGACGGCGTGACAGGGACACCGGGGCCGTGTTCGGAGTTGGCTGGCCCCCGTTCCGGTTCCATGGTTAGCACCACTTTCCAGGGGTAGCAGCTGCCGTGGTCGTGGAGCGCGTAGTGACGCGCACGGTTGGATCCCCGTCCGACGACAACCGCGCGAAGTCAGGTAGCGGATGTCCCAGGTGTCGTCCGGCTGCAGCACGCAGTCGCCGGCTCGAGCGATCACTCTTCGAGCGCCGCGCGAGGTTCGACGCGCGCGGCCGCCACTGCAGGAACGAAGCTGGCTGCCAACGACACTCCCGCAATCACGACGATCGACGCCAGCACCGTCACCGGATCGAATGGCGACACCCCGAACAGCAGATGCCGCAGGCCGAGCCCTGCCGCCACGGTGAGCGACAGGCCGACCGCGACCCCCACCGCGGCGAGGTTGAGCCCTTCGGCGAGAACCAGCTGCAGGATCTCATGGGTGCCCGCGCCGAGCGCGCGGCGCACGGCGAACTCCTGCCGCCGCTGCTGCACGCTGTACGCGATCACTCCGTAGACGCCGACGATCGTGAGCAGCAAGGCCACCATGCCGAAGCTCTCCATGAATCGGGTGACGAATCGTGCGTTCGATGCGCTCGTCGCGACGAGATCGTCGATCGTTCGCGCGTGCGCGATGGGGATCGTGGGATCGGCTGCGGCAATCGCGCGCTGAATCGCCGGCATCAGCGCGGACGTTTGCAGATTCGAACGAACGACGAACTGCATGGTGCCAAACGTGAGATAGGGATTCTGCGTGTACGGCACGATCATTTCCGGCCGCGGCGCCTCGGTCAGTGCGTACCGCTTCATGTTCCCCACCACGCCGATCACCGTCATCCACGGAAACGGCCGCCGGTCGTGCGGCCCCCCGAC
Organism: Myxococcales bacterium; assembly: GCA_045802765.1. GTDB lineage: Bacteria > Myxococcota > Myxococcia > Myxococcales > 40CM-4-68-19 > VBKO01. Next base: position 3,007 of record JBJMQJ010000192.1, on the reverse strand, counting down.
ATGAAGGCGTCTGCCGACGGCGTCCTTGCCGGGCCACAGCCAGGCGGCCATCGACTCGTTGACGATCACCACCGGCAGACCGTCGGTCCGGTCGGCATCCGAGAAATCGCGCCCGGCGAGCATCGTCGCGCCGAGCGCGCGAATCATCCCCTGGCTCGCAACCGTGAATTGCGCAATCGGCGACAGCGCGTCGGGCGGGAGCGAAGGCAGCTCACCCTCCGGCGTGAAGACGGACGCCTGCTGCTGGCCGCTCAGCGGAAGCGGCTTACCGATGCCCGCGGCCGACACGCCCGGCAGCGCACGAATGTTGTCGAGCGTAGCGCCCAGGAATCGAACCGCGGCCGCGTGTTCCATGCCGGTGTTGAATGCGCGTTCGGGATAGCGGATGGGCGGGAGCGAAACCTCGAAGGTCGCGCCGTGCACGGCGTCGAACCCGAGCTTCGCGCTCATCTGCTGCGAGAGGCTTCGGACGAGCAGCCCTGCGCTCGCCACCAGCACGAGCGATCCCGCGAGCTCACTCACGATCAGCGCGCGGCGCGCCTTGCCCGAAATGCCCCTCGTGCCCGTGCCGTGTCCGCCGCTCCGCAGCGTGGTCATCAGATCCGCACCACCGCCAAAGAGCAAGGGGAGGATGCTCACCGCGATCGCCGCGATGACCATGACGCCGAGCGCCGCCGCGGCGAAACGCGCGTCGAATACGAGCTCCGCGGCGCGAGGCAGTTGGGCTGCGCCATACGCGCGCAGCAGCCCGATCCCCGCGCTTCCCGCCGCGATACCGACCGCGCCGCCCGCGGCCACGAGCAGCACGACTTCGGCCATCACCTCTCCCGCGAGGCGGAGTCTCGTGGCGCCCAGCGCCGCTCGCATGGCAACCTCCCGTCGCCTGATCTGCAGTCGCGCGAGGAGGAGCTGCGCGGTGTTCACGCACGCAATCAAGAGCACGAGCGCCACGCCGCCGATGAGGCTCATGAGCATCTGCGTCACGTCGCCCGTTATCTGGTGTCGCAGCGGCACGAGCAGTGCGCGCGGGTGGGAGTTCTTCACCACGGGAATCGAGCGTTCGACCACAGCCATCACTCGATCCATGTCCTGGCGCGCGGCAAAATGCGTTGTTCCCGCCCTGAGGCGCCCCACTATCGCCAGGTCCGCAATCCCTTCCGATGGGGGCTTGAGCGGGACCCACAACTCCGGCATCGCCGCGAACTGAAAGTCACCCGGCATCTCCGACCCGCGCGGAAACGCGAACCCTGCGCGGGCGACACCTATGACGGTGTACAACTCGCCGTTCAGCGCGAGCACTCGGCCGATGATGCTCATGTCCGCGCCGAACCGGCGCCGCCATAGCGCGTCGCTCAGCACCACGACGTGATCTTCTCCGGGAGACTCGTTCGCGCGTTCGAAGAAGCGGCCCATCGCCGCCGTCACGCCGAGCGCCTGAAAGAACTCCCCCGTGGCCGCCACGCCGTCGAGACGTTCCGGCGCCGTGGATTCGCCGAGGTTGAGCGACGCGCCGCGAAACGCCGCGATCGACTCGAACGCCTTCGTGTTTTCACGGATGATGCTGAACACCGCGCCATGCGTGGGCTGTTCGGGAACGCCGAGATTGGCGTCGGGATACGAACCCCAGAGCATCTCGATGCGATCCGGATCTCCGTACGGCAACGGCTTGAGCAAAATGGTTGAGACCACGCTCAGCATGAGCGCGGAAGCGCCGATGCCGATGGCGAGCGTGAGCACGCTCATGACCGCGAAGAGCGGCGCGTGCCGGAGGCGGCGCGCGGCATGGAGCAGGATGTGAACCGTATTCTCCATTCAGCCGGGAGGGTAACAGAAATTGCGGGGCTGCAGGACATCCCGCCGATCCGATTCGACGAGCTACATTCCGTCTTCCCGTGAGTGGCCGCAGCTTGCTCGAAGACTACTCGCCTCGGCCCCAGACCGGCTGCGCAGGGACCTCCGCACCTCATGCTATCTCACTGTCTTGCGCAGCTTCGGCGCCTACGCGGCGTTGCAGAGCGCCATTCTCGCGCCCGACCTGTTCCGTAAGCGGGACGAACCGGACGACGCCTTCTTCACGGACGCGAGTTCTTCGCAGCCAGGTGCGCTCGCATGGCTCTGATCACGCGCGCGCGCTCGGGACCTGGCGCGAGCCGACGGAGTTGCTTGCCGTAGGTCTTCACCGACTCACCTGCCGACGGTTGGAAATCGATCCGCGCCCAACGCGCGCGCAACGCGGCTGAGGGTGTCTATGGTCGGGTTGGAGTCGGGGCTTTCGAGTTGGGCTATCGCTGGCTGGCTCACGCCGGCGAGCTTCGCGAGCTCGGCCTGAGTGAGGCCGAGGTCGTCGCGCATCCACCGGAGCTCCAGCTTGACGCCGAGCTTCGACTCGACTGGAACCCAAAGCACCGTCCCCTTGGCAGCGTTGAAGGATCGCGGAGGACGTGGCGGGAGCATGCGCTCCTGTACATTCGACTCGAGCCACAGTTCCAGCGCTTCCTTCGCCTCGTGCTCGATGTCGCGGCTTGGGGGAGCATCCAGTTGCGGAGGTGAGAATGCGCTACCCGGCCTTCTCGATGCTCTTGAGCGTGCCGATGGGCAGGTCGCCCGGGTGCATCGGGACCGTTACCAGGCCAGCCTTGGTCCGGTGACGGTACTGCGCGTGCGAGCCTTTCGTCATCGCACGAGTGACGTCCGGGCGGGCGATGCTCTGCCGGCTCTAAGGCGCAGCGGCACCTCAGGAGGCGAGCTGGTCTTCTGTGCGGAAGGCGGACGCGCCTGGAAGAAGGAGTGCAAGTGGCTCACATCGGGCGCGCCCGGTGCCCGGACTTCCACCAGCAGACGTTCTGCCTCCGCGCGAGTCATGACGTCCTTCCTGCTCGTAGACCAAGGCGCGGAGGAAGCCGCCGGTGTCGGCCACCGAGGACCGCTCAGTTCTGCAGATCCCGAAACAGCTCCGCTTCAGCCCCGAGCTTCGTGTCGAACGAGGAAAACCGCGTCGGATGGTGAT
>JBJMQJ010000191.1:0-6138 GCA_045802765.1 Myxococcales bacterium | reverse complement strand
GTCCTCGCGGAGAGCGTCCTCTTGCAGAACGCAAATCTGCAACTCAACGCGGAGTTCCAACCCGAGCAAGTCGGGTCGGCCGTGGAGGCGATCCGGGCCGCCTATTTCCGCATCGGCTACCGCCATGCCCAGGTCACGCCCGTTCGCCGCGCCGCGCCCGGCGGAGTCGCGCTCGAGCTGCGGATCCAGGAGGGCCAGGCGACCCGGATCCTGGAAGTGCGCTTCGAAGGCGATCGGGGGCTCACCGCCGACCAGCTCGCGGCCGCTTTCAGGCTGGAGGAGGGCGACATCCTCAACCTGCCCGCGCTCGAGGAGGCGCTGCGCAGGGTCCGCGAGCGCTACCGCAGGGCAGGGCGGCTGCGCGCCCGTGTCGACGCGCCGGAGATCCAGGAGCTGGATACGCGCGATGCCCGGGTGATCGTCCCGGTCGCGGCCGGACCGCTGATCCGCTTCCAGCTTCGCGGCAACCGCGCCTTCCCCGACGCGGTGCTCGCTTCGCACCTGATCCTCGACTCCGAGGACCCGCTCGACGCCCAATCGGCGCAGGAGCTGGCGGGACGGCTGCGGCGCTTCTACGTCACCGCCGGCTTCTTGCGGGCGAAGGTGGCCGAGCGCGGCATGGTCTCTCGCGACGGCGCCGAGGACATCGTCTTCAGCATCGACGAAGGGGCGCAGGTGCGGGTGGAGCGTCTGGTGTTCACCGGGAACCGGGCGGTTCCCACCGACCAGCTGCGGGACCGGTTGCTGCTGCTCTTGCGCGACAACCTGGTGCGGGATCCAGCCTCCGGAGTCGATCCCGCGGTCGTCGAGCGCATGGGCGTGATGGGCACGGTGCGGGGCGGCGGGACGGCGCGCACGACCGTGGACCCGGAGACGGTATTCGATCCGGTGCTCTACGCGCGCGCTCTGAAGCAGTTCGAGGACCTCTACAAGTCGCAGGGCTACCTCTCGGCGCGGGCGGGGCCGCCTCGCCTGGAGCCCATCGCGGGCAACGCCAACCGGCTGGAAGTCACCATCCCCATCAAGGAAGGTGAACAGACACGCGTCAGCCGGATCCTCGTCGTAGGTGGAGGCGAGGTTCCCCAATCCGAGGTGAACGCGGCCATCGTGCTGCGCAAAGGCAAGCCGTTCAGCTTCCTCCAGGCCGAGGAGGGCCGGGTGGCGCTCACCCAGATCTTCACTCGCCGCGGACACCTCTACGCGCGCGTGGAGGACGAGGAGGAGTTCGAGTCCCTGCCCGACGGAACGGCCAAGGTCGGCGTCCGCTATCGCATCCAGCCCGGTCCGGTGGTCCGGGTCGGCTACGTCGAAGTGGTGGGACAGCGGCGGACCCTGGAAGGGCTGGTGCTGGATCTCGTCGGTCTGAAGACGGGCGACGTGCTCACGCCGGAGGCGATCGACCGGGGCCAGCAGGCGCTGCTGCGCACCGGTCTCTTCTTCTCCGCCATCCTCATGCCGCGCAATCCGGACGTGCCGGAAGGGGAGAAGACCGTCCAGGTGCAGCTGCGAGAGCGGCCGACGCGCGACTTCCAGGCCAGCTTGGGGTTTTCGCTCGCCGACGGGCCGCGCGTCAGCGCCCAGTGGACCCAGGGGAACCTCCTCGGCCGCGGCCTCACCTTCACCGCGCTCGCCAAGGCGGACTTTCCCTACAGCCGCTTCCAGCAGCGCGTCTGCCCGGAGGGCTCTACCGACGTGGCGCAGTGCACGACGGTGACGAAGTACCCGCCCGGGTTGCCGTTCGAGCGGGTGATCGACGTCGGCCTCTCGGCGCCTCGCCTGTATCCGCTGACCAATGCGCTGCGCGCGGGCATCGATCTGATCCACGAGCGATCGCTCCGCACCTCGTACGATCTGACCAAGTTCTCCGTGCAGACCAGCGTGGACATGGTCCAGCGGCGGCCGCTGACGGCGGGTGTGGCCTACGAGGTGGGCTACCAGGAGCTGACCGTCGGATCGCGATCCATCGAAGACGTGCTCGCCGGGATCGACCAGCGCATCTTCCGCCTGCCGCCGGGGACGATGGTGTTCGGTTCGCTACGGCCGATCGGAATCCTGGATCTGCGGGACGATCCGGTGCGGCCCCGCTCCGGCCTGCTGGTGCAGCTCTGGGCGGACTACATGAGGACCTTCACCGGCAGCGAGACACAGGAGGCGGGCAGCATCCACGTCAACCTCCTGCGCGCGCAGGGCCTCGCCGCCACCTATCTGCCGCTGCCGGGGCTCGCCAGCGTCGTGCTCTCGGCGCGCGGCGGCCGGATCATCCAGCTGGACGAGTTCTCCAAGACGCCCGGGGACCGGCGCTTCTATCTCGGCGGCGCCACCACCCTGCGCGGGTTCCACGAGGACGGGCTGCAACCCCAGGACCTGATCAACCAGCTGCACGAGCAGGTGCGCGGCTGCGAAGCGACGCTGACCGACGTTGCCTGCAGCGCGCAGACCCAGTTGCTTGCGGCCGGCGGGACCAGCGACGGCGGCGACCAGTTCATCGCGTTCAGCGCCGAGCTCCGCGTGCCGTTCACGCAGTCGTTCGAGTTGGCGCTGTTCTGGGACGCGGGGAACCTCTGGCGCTCCCCGGTGAACATCTTCGGGAGCGACCCCAGCGGCCAGAAGTATTTCGTCCTGCGGCACGCCGTCGGCGGAGGGCTGCGGTGGCTGACCCCGATCGGGCGCGTGGCCATCGACCTCGGCGTGAACCTGGCGCCGGACGCGCTGCTGGGCGAGCCGCAGTACGGGCCGTACTTCTCGATCGAGTCGATCTAGCCCCGCGGCCTAGTGATGGGCGTGGCCCTGGCCGTACAGGACCGCCTCCACGCACATCAGCGAAAGCGAGAGGAGGACGGTGCGCCAGAACCAGCGTCCGCGCACGAGCAGCGGAACGGCGCAGAGCAGCGGCAGGTTCGTGGATTGGTAGCGGACCATGGCCTGGAGCGTGCCGGTGGACAGCGGGAGCAGGAGCAGGAACCAGGCGCTCAGCGTCGCCCAGGCCGGCGCGCGGCGGATCATGGCCGCGGCCACGGCGATGGCCAGCAACGTGACCAGGTAGTAGTCGGGGTCGACGTCGAAGGCAAAAAGCGCCCGCACGGGCCCGAGCACCGAAATGACCCGCCGGTGCGTGGCCTGGATGTGCACGAAGGCCAGCGGGTCTCCGTACTCGCGCGCGCACCACGCCGCGAACGCCACCACGCCTGCCGTTGCCGCGCCCGCGGCCAGCCACCGCTGCGCTCGCGGTACGGAGGCCAGGGCCACCGCGACGGCCAGGCCTGCCGGACGGGTCGCCGAGGCCGCGGCTCCGGCCACCGCCGCGCCGGCCAGCCGGTTCGATCGGGCAGCCAGGAGGCCCGCGGCTAGCGCCAGCGCGAACAGTGACTCGGAATACGGGTAGGAGAGGAAATTCGATCCGGGCGCGGCGAGGAAGAGGATGGCCGCGCGAACGCCGTCGGCGCGGCGCTGGATGGCGCCGAGCTCGACGAGCAGCAGGGCCGCCAGGAGCGCGCAGGCGTTGGAGAGCGCGAACGCGGCCCAGAAGAAGCTCCCCACCGCGGCAGCCACGGCCCGGATCGCCAGCGGATAGAGGGGGAAGAATCCGAGGTGGTAGACGGGGCGGGCCGGATCCGGGGGCGGATAGCCCGACTCGGCCAGCGCCAGGTAGAAGTCCGCGTCCCAGCGCTGCAGCGGCTGCAGGAACAACGGCGGCGCCTCCGGGCGCAATCCTCCCGGCGTGAAGGTCGCCCACTCCCGATGTTTCCGCGGCGACATCGTGGCCGCCCCGACGTGGGTCGCCGCGATCGCCAGCGCGCGGGTGAGCGCGAAGGCAGCGAGCACCAGCAGCGCGGCGGTCCCTCGCGCGCCGAAGCGGCGCCGGACGGCGAGCAGCATGCTACCTCGCGAGGAGCGGGCCCCAGGACGGGTCGGATGCTCCCAGCTTCTCCGCGGTGACCTGGCGCTGGTTCGATCCGTCCGGTTGCGACGACCAGATCTGCCGGGTGCCTCCGCGGGTGGAGGAGAAGAGCAGAGAGCGGCCGTTCGGCGCCCAGGCGGGCTTCTCGTTCGTTCCCTGGTTCTGCGTCAGGCGCGTCACTTTTCCTCCGTCCACCGCGACGGTGTAGACGTCGAATACGCGGTGCTCGTCCCGCCCGGAGAACGCGATCAGGTCTCCCCTCGGGCTCCAGGCCGGCTCCTGGTTGTAGTTGCCTTGGAACGTCATGCGGCGCAGATCCGATCCGTTGGCCGCCATGATGTAGATCTGCGGCGTCCCGGCGCGATCGGAGACGAACGCGACGCGCTTTCCGTCCGGGCTCCAGGAGGCCGAGACGTCGATGCCGCGGGAATCGGTGATGCGGCGGGCGGCGGCGCCGTCCGCCTGGGCAAGGTACACGTCGGTGTTGTCGTTCTGGGAGGCGGAAAAGAGCAGCCGCGACCCGTCCGGCGAGTACGACGCGCCGCTGGCGAAGTCGCCGATCAGCACCAGCGGGCTGACCTGACGGCTCTGCGTGTCGACCTTGTACACGTGGGCCCCGTCTCCATTGCGGAAGCTGGTGAACGCGATGGACTTGCCGTCCGGGGTCCAGGAAGGCAGCAGGTTGATGGAGGCGCCCGTCAGGGGCACCGGATCGAAGCCGTCCCAGTCCGAGATCATGATCTGCTTGCCGCCCTCGCCCTCGCGAACGTAGGCGATGTGCGTCTGGAACACCCCGGGCTCGCCGGTGAAGAAGCGGACCACGTCGTCGCCGAACCGGTGCGCGATCATCCGCGTCGCCGGCCGCGGCGCCGTGTAGGTGCCGTTCAGCAGCTCCTGGCCGCGGGTCACGTCGTACAAGCGCATGTCGCATTGCACGTCGGTGCCGGCGACTTCGCAGCTCACCTTTACCAGCGCCTGCGCGCCCACCGCCTGCCACTTCGAGTAATCGATGGTGATCAGTCCTTCCGAAGGCGCGGCGAGGAAGGAAGCGGGATCGAGCAGCCGGAAGAGCCCGCTCCGGTCGAAGTCCTGGGCGAGCACTGCCTGCACCGCGCCGGCGGCCTCGGGAGCGCCGAGCGGCCGCGCGATGGCGAGCGGCAAGGGCTGGATGCGCCCTCCGGAGATGTCGATCACCGGGCGGTCGGGAGCTGCCAGCAACAGGGCGGCGAAGAGCGCGGTCATGATCAAGGCTTGAATTCCAGGGCGATGCCGGTGTCGCGCACCAGGCGGACCAGATCGGGGGGAGGCGGCGGTACTTTGGTCTTCTCGATGGCGATCACCAGGGCCTGATCAAAGAACGTGTTGCACGACTTCTTCTGGAAGTCGTGCTTGATGATCCGGCCGTCCGGTCCGATCCAGACCACCACCGTGCCGGCCAGATACATCCGCTCGCGCTCGGAGATCACCGAGGGGACCACGTAGTTCTGGTGGATGGCGTCGTGCACCGCCGTGAAGTACTCGTCGCCTTCCTCGGCGGTGGCGGCCGTTCCCAGCGCGGAGCCGGTGGCTTGCCCTGCACGCTCCGGATCCGGCGGCTCGCGATCCTCCGGCGTGGCCCTGCCGGCGGCGTGAGCCAGGGCGCGTTGCATCAACTCCTGCCGCGAGGGCGGGCGCTTCGCAGGTGCTGGAGCGGCCGTCGCACGCGACGGGACAGGGAGGACAGCGGGCGCCGCCGCCGCGGTGGGCGGGGGCGATTCCTTGCGGGGCAGCAAACGCGGATCGCGCGGGCGCCCCAGCGCGACGAGGTGCGCGATGATCGGCTTGCGCAGCGGCGGCGGCGAATCGAAGAAGCGCGGGAGCAGGAAGGCGGCGGCGAAGATGACGACGTGCAGCACCGCCGCCAGCGCCAGCGCGGGCAGAAGGGGCATGCGTTCGTCGGCTGCGAGCAGGCTGCGCGGCGCGCTCGTCAAGGCCGCCTCAGCTCCTTGTCCGGCTCGGTGATCATCCCCAAGGACTCGACCCCCGCGCGGCGGGCCACCGCCATGACCTCGACCACTTGCCCATACGGCAGCGAGCGGTCCGCGTGGAGGTACAGCTCCTTGTCCTTCTGCAGGCGGGCGTTGGTGGAGAGCTTCTTCTCCAGCTCGGCGGGCGGGATCTCCGTGTTGCCCAGGTACACGCGCCGGTCGCGGGTGATGGTGAGCACCAGCTTCTCCTCCTGGTGCTCCATCTGCTGGGCG
>JBJMQJ010000190.1:0-4046 GCA_045802765.1 Myxococcales bacterium | reverse complement strand
GGTAGATGGCGGCGCTCGGCCCCAGGAACGATACGCGTCCGGAGCGGGTCACCGTGCCGCGGTAGAGGAGGCGGCCGAGGCGCGGGGCGGCGCCGGCCAGCGCGCGGCGCATGGCCTGCGCGAACGTGCGCCCCATGCCGCCGATGCGCAGCGGATCGCAGACGGTGGCGATGAGGGCGACGCGGTCGATGCGGTGCTCGCGCATCTGGGCGAGGAGGCGATCCACGGGCTCGAGCCGCGGATCGAGGTGATAGTGGGCGTCGACGACCATGCCGGCGCTCTGCCGTCAGAAGACGATGACGCCGCGCGCGTTCGCGCCGGAAGTCATCGCGGCGAACGCCTCGTTGATCTCGGCGAGCGGATACGTGCGCGTCACCAAGGCGTCGAGCTTCAGCTTGCCGGCCCGGTACAGCGAGAGCAGGCGGGGGACGTCGCGATGCACGTCTGCGCTGCCATACCAGCAGCCGAGGAGGCGCTTCTCGAGGAGCGGCAACATGAACAGGTTGAGGGAGACCGTCTCCTTGATGCTGCCGATGCCGATGACCACGCAGGTCCCCGCTTTGCGCGTCGCTTCGTACGCCTGCTCCACCGTGCGCTTGTTGCCAATCGCTTCGAAAGCGTAGTCGACGCCGCGGCCGGCGGTGAGCGAACGGATCTCCTCGACCGGGTCGAGCTTGGTCGCGTCGACGAGGTCCGTCGCCCCGAACTCCCGCGCCAGGTCGAGCTTCGCCGGCTGCGCATCGACGGCGACGATCCGCTCCGCGCCCGCGATCGCGGCGCCTTGGATCGCGTTCAGGCCAACGCCGCCGGCTCCGAACACGGCCACGCTGCTTCCGGGAGTCACCTGCGCCGTGTTGAAGACGGCGCCGACGCCGGTGGTCACCGCGCATCCCAGCAGAGCGCACTTGTCGAGCGGCGCGTCGGGCGGAAGCTTCACCGCCGCGTTCGCCGGCGCGACCGCGTACTCCGCCATGGTCCCGATCGCGGAGAACACGTTCAGGTCGTGCCCGTCCTGGTGGACGCGACTGCTGCCGTCGGGCATCCGGTTCGTCTTGTTGATTCGCTCGCCCACCTCGCACAGATGCGGCTTGCCCAGCCGGCAGTAGAAGCAACGGTTGCACGGGGTGACCCAGGCCAGCACCACCTTGTCGCCCCGGCCGAGATGGGTGACGCCTTCGCCGACCTCCTCGATCACGCCGGCGCCTTCGTGCCCCAGGACGCACGGCAGCCGGCCGGGCAGGATGCCGGTGACGAGGGACAGATCGGAATGGCAGACGCCCGACGCGGCGAGGCGAACGCGCACCTCGTCGCGCCGAGGGGAGTCGAGCGAGACGTCCTCGACGCGGACGGGCTGGTTGCGTTCGTAGCAGATCGCCGCTTTCACCGGCGCACACGTATCAGATCAACTGCCCTCTGGTAATGTCCGCGCCGAGGAACGCAGCGCCGCCTACCGGTGGCGGCCTGGGAGGTGTCACGTGCGCGCTCGCGAGCAGCTCTACATCGGCGGCAAGTGGGTCGCTCCCTCGGGGCGCGGCAGCATCGGCGTCATCGACGCGTCGACCGAAGAAGTCATCGGGCGCATCCCGAGCGGAAACGAGGAGGACGTCGATCGCGCCGTCCAGGCCGCCGCCGCGGCGTTCGAGAGCTGGGCGGCGACGCCGGTGGCGGAGCGCGCGCGGTACCTGGAGCGTTTGAAGGAAGGCCTCGCGGCGCGCGCAGAGGAAATCGCGACGACGATCTCGGCCGAGGTTGGAACTCCCATCACGGTGGCGAAGACCGTCCAGGCCGGGCTCCCCGTTTCCGTGACCGGCAGCTATCCGGCCATCGTGCGGGAATTCCCTTTCGAGGAGCGCATCGGCAACTCGCTCGTCGTTCGCGAGCCGGTCGGAGTGGTGGCCGCGATTACTCCCTGGAACTACCCGCTCCACCAGGCGATGGGAAAGGTGGCGCCGGCGCTCGCCGCGGGATGCACGGTCGTGCTCAAGCCGAGCGAGGTCGCTCCGCTGAGCGCGTTCATCCTCGCGGACGTGGCGCACGAGGCCGGGCTGCCGGCCGGCGTGTTCAACCTGGTGACGGGTCTGGGACCGCCGTTTGGCGAGATGCTGGTCCGCCACCCGCGCGTGGACATGATTTCGTTTACCGGGTCCACCGCCGGCGGCCGCCGCGTCGCGGAGGTCGCGGCGGCATCGGTGAAGCGAGTCGCGCTGGAGCTGGGCGGCAAGTCGGCGGCGGTCATCCTGGACGATGCCGATTTCGACAAGGCGGTCGGCGTCTCGGTGTCGAACGCGTTCCTCAATGCCGGCCAGACGTGCTCGGCCTGGACGCGCATGCTCATTCCGCGCAAGCGCCAGGAGCAGGTGCTGGAGATCGCCAAGCGATCGGCCGCCAAGTTCAAGCCGGGCGACCCGCGCTCTCCGGAGACGCGGCTCGGCCCGCTCGCCTCGGCGCAGCAGCGGGAGCGCGTGCGCAAGTACATCCGCGCCGGGATCGAGCAAGGCGCGCAGCTCGTGACCGGGGGTGCGGAGTCCCCGCCCGGACTGCCGAAGGGCTACTACGTCCAGCCGACCATCTTCGCCGGCGTGAAGCCGGAGATGACCATCGCCCGCGAGGAGATCTTCGGCCCCGTCCTCTCAGTGCTTCCCTACGAGGACGACGACGACGCGGTCCGCATCGCGAACGACTCCATGTACGGCCTGGCCGGAGGCGTCTGGTCGGGCGATCCCGCCCACGCCGAGCGCGTCGCCCGCCGCCTCCGCACCGGCCAGGTCGACATCAACGGCGGCCGCTTCAACCCGCTCGCCCCGTTCGGCGGCTTCAAGCAGTCCGGCCGCGGCCGCGAGCTCGGCAAGTTCGGTTTGGAGGAATTCCTCGAGGTGAAGTCCCTGCAGTTCTGAGGCGGTGGGGCCATGGCGGCGAAACGGACGAGGGAGCCGGACGAGAGCGAGGTGGCGTTCGCGCATCTTGCCGAGACGCTGTCGAAGGATCCGCGCGTGGACCGTCCGGAGATGGCACGCGGCAAAGGCTTCGGCTCCAAGGGGTTGAAGGTCGCCCGCAAGATGTTCGCCTTCCATTCCAAGGGAAGGCTCGTCCTGAAGCTCCCGAGCGATCGCGTCGACGCCCTCGCGTCCACCGCCGCAGGGAGGCGCTTCGATCCAGGTCACGGCCGCGTGATGAAGGAGTGGGTCGCCATCGATCTCGGCTCGAAGCCGCTCTGGCCCCGTCTCGCGCGTGAAGCCCTGGAATTCGCGGCAACGAACGCACCATCGAAAGCACGGCACACGCCGAACCGTCCGAAGCAATCTCCCCGCCGGAGATGAACCCGGCGAAATCTTGAAGACACCATCAGGGCAATGCCGCCGCAACGGCGCCCGCGTCCTAATGGAAGTGGATCTGGACGAACCACAGCGTGGGCGACACGATGGTTGCGACGATGAGGAGAATCCGCGTCGGCCACCCACCCCAGCCGCGACGCCAGACGAGCCAGTGCGAGAGGAGAAGGCTGACCAGCGACAGGCTGATCAGCACGGGTTTCCATGCCGCCAGCCCGGCGGCGAGGCCGCTGCCCGACAGGCCCGCGCCCGCCAGCACCGCGGCCGCCCATCATCAGGACTTCCCGAGGACCGCCAGCGCGATCGCGCCCGCCGAGCTGAGCCAGGAAGCCGCTTTCTTGCCGATCGTCATATCCGCAGAAGCTTCAGCTTCCGTCCCTCGTGGTAGCTCGTGAGCTGGTCGTTGGCCGAGACGATCTTCCCGAGCGCCCCGACCACCGAATCGAGATCCGTGCCCCGGATCATGCCGTAGATCTCGTCGTCGGGGAGGTCGGTGTAGACGCGGTTTCCGGTGCACGCAAGCGACAGGGTCATGCCCTTGCCATATGCGGCAGCGATCGCCATGCACGGAGAAGCCGGGTCAGCGTGCCTTCCAAGTCCGGGTATGTCGCCATTCGCGACCTCCTCGTCGTGCCTAGAACGCGATCTGCGCCTGCACGAGGATCTGGTGCTGCCGCGGAGTCGCAGCCAACCCGGGAGTGTTGGGCAAGACCCCGC